>NZ_CEZLMY010000026.1:0-5828 GCF_983033635.1 Psychromonas sp.
TCGTAATTCCATGTATATATCAGCTCGAGGGTATGAACTTTTACCATTAGGATGCGCTTTAGCTGTAAAGCCGAAGTTGGAATAAAGGCTTATGGCACGAGTCAATTTGCTATTGGTTTCAAGCCAGACTGAATCAGCTTTTAATTGGCGTGCTTTATTAAGGGCGGTTAAAAGTAATTGACGACCTATTCCATGCCCCTGTGACTCAGCAGCAACAGCCATTTTGGATATTTCAAAGCGTTTATTTTCACAAAAGCGTAATGCAATAGTGCCGATTATTTTGCCTGCCTGCCTGGCAAAAAACAGGTATCCACCGCGAGCAAGATAAAAATCTTCCGGCGAATTTAATGATAGTTGATCTGCTTCGGTTAACTCTCCATTAAAATATGTATTTAACCAGGCCATATTAAGCTTCTTAAAATCCCCTTTATGCTCGGCTGCCCAATTAATAATTTCAACATTTTGTAGTTCCGGCTTAAGTGAAAGCAACACACTGTTTTTAAAGTTTTGTTGTTTGAATAACTGTTCAAATTCATTAACAGCAAGGAGTAGCGGGGTATGCTGCCGGCATTCAATATCATGGAGCTGCTTTTCCATCGCCGTCCAGATTGGTTTTGCCTGCTCAATCAACTGAGATGATTTATCAGACAAGTTTAACTGACTGGCACGTTTATCTTTAGGGTGAGCCGTTTTAATTAAATAACCCTCATTGATCATTTTATTTGCAAGTTTACTAATTGCCGGGTGGCTCACCGCTAGCATTTCCGATGCTTGGGTAATGCCCTGCGGGCCTTTGTAGTGGATAAGCGTAAGTAATGGAAAGTAGCTTGGATTAAGAGAAATTCCCATCTCACTGTAAATATAAGTTACTTCAGACATCAGCTGATCACTTAAGCGCTTCAGGCGACTGCCTAGACTGAGACTGCCAAGCTCTTTCATATAATCCATATCAGGTCCTTGATTAATACTTTCACTATGTGCGTAACTGGTTACGTAATTAGTTTCTTACTTTATCTTATTGTTGTCAACTAAGAGAGAAAATTAAGCAAAAGCTGATTAGATCCCTGCTTTCCCCCTATCTTGCTCCGTGATATATTGGCACACATTAATTTTTAACCCATTTGCTCTTTTATTAAGCAGTTATAAAATAGCGAAATAGATAATTTTATTTGGAATAAATCATGACCATGATTAAGTCGACTTCTGAAATTCGCCAAGGATTTCTCGATTTCTTTGCGAAAAAAGGCCACCAAAGTGTAAGCAGTAGCTCACTTGTACCAGATAACGATCCTACCCTGTTATTTACCAATGCGGGCATGAATCAATTTAAAGATACCTTTCTGGGTACTGAAAAAAGAGCTTATACACGTGCAACTTCAACTCAGCGCTGTGTACGTGCTGGTGGTAAACACAATGACTTAGATAACGTAGGTTATACGGCTCGTCACCATACATTTTTTGAAATGTTAGGTAATTTTAGCTTTGGTGATTATTTCAAACGTGATGCAATCGCTTTTGCATGGGAGTACTTAACGGTTGAATTGAAGTTACCAGCCGATAAATTATGGGTAACTGTATTTGATGAAGATTTAGAAGCTGAAAAAATTTGGTTGGAAGAAGTGGGCGTTGATCCTGAGCGCCTCTCACGTATTGGAGCAAAAGATAACTTTTGGTCAATGGGTGATACTGGTCCATGTGGTCCATGTACTGAAATTTTTTATGATCACGGTGAACATATTTGGGGCGGTCCTCCTGGAACACCAGAAGAAGATGGTGACCGTTATATTGAAATCTGGAATCTCGTCTTTATGCAGTACAACCGTCATGCTGATGGCACCATGGAAGATCTACCAAAACCTTCTGTTGATACGGGTATGGGTCTTGAGCGTATTTCTGCAATTATGCAAAATGGCCACTCAAACTACGATATTGATATTTTCCAAGGTTTAATCAAAAAAGTCGCCGAAGTAACGGGGGCGACTGATCTTGAAGATAAGTCCTTACGTGTGGTTGCCGACCATATTCGCTCATGCGGTTTCTTGATTACCGATGGCGTGATGCCTTCCAATGAAGGCCGTGGATATGTATTGCGTCGTATTATTCGTCGCGCCGTACGTCATGGCAATAAACTGGGTGCAAAGGAAGTTTTCTTCTTTAAAATTTATGAAGAATTGATTAAGCAGATGGGTAAAGCTTACCCTGAGTTATTACAACAGCGTTTGTTTGTTGAAAAAATATTACGTTTAGAAGAGGAACAATTTGCGAAAACACTGGATCGTGGTTTACAGATCTTAGATGGCGAATTAGATAATCTTGAAGGTAAGGTTATCCCTGGTGATGTTGTTTTTAAACTTTACGATACATACGGATTCCCTGCTGATTTAACCGCTGATATCGCCCGTGAACGTGAGTTAACAATCGACCAGGCAGGCTTTGATAGCGCAATGGCTGAGCAGCGCGCACGTGCACAACAAGCAAATAACTTTGGCACAGATTATAACGACATCCTTATAATCGATCAAAAAACTGAATTTATCGGTTATGAAACACTGGAAGCTTCAGTAACGGTAACTAATTTAGTGTCTGATGGTGCTTTTGTTGATTCATTAAATGAAGGTGATAACGGACAAGTTATTTTGTCTCAATCCCCGTTTTATGCTGAATCTGGCGGCCAATCTGGTGATGCGGGTGAGTTAATTCTTAGTAACGGTGTATTTGTCGTTACCGATACTAAAAAATCAGGCGATGCATTTTTACATATCGGTTATTTAAGTACGGGTAAATTAACGGTAAATGAAAAAGTACACGCAAAAGTAGATGCGCAGCGCCGTAAATCTATCGCGCTGCACCATTCAGCAACGCATCTGTTACATGCTGCATTACGTCAAACCTTGGGTGAGCACGTTACCCAGAAAGGTTCGTTAGTTGATGCTGATAAATTACGTTTCGATTTTTCGCACTTTGAATCACTGTCAATGGGGGTTTTACGTCAAGTTACCTTCCTAGTGAATGAGGCTATCCGTAATAACTTTGAAATTGTCACTAAGCTAATGGATATCGATGAAGCTAAGTCTTCAGGTGCAATGGCGCTGTTTGGTGAGAAATACGACGAAATGGTGCGCGTTGTGCAGATGGGCGATTTCTCGATTGAACTTTGTGGTGGTACTCATACCAAACGTACTGGTGATATGGGGCTCTTCCTGGTCCGTTCTGAGTCAGGCATTGCGGCGGGTGTTCGTCGTATCGAAGCCTCTGTCGGTTTGGCGGCTGGTGAAGCCGTTGATAATGTTTTAAGAGAAGTTGAAAAAGCTTGCAGCTTAGTGAAAGGTGATAGTTTTTCTTTGGGCGAAAAAATAGAACAACTGTTAGATCGCAGTAAGTTGCTAGAAAAAGAAGTTGCACAGCTTAAAGCAAAAATTGCCAGTGCAGCAGGTTCAAACCTAACTGGTAATGCGATTGATATTAATGGCGTGAAAGTGGTTGTTGCCAATATTGAAGGTGTTGATCCTAAGACATTGCGTGATAGTGTTGATGAAATGAAAAATAAACTGCAATCAGGCATTGTTGTTTTAGCAACCGCGGTTGGCGATGACAAAGTTAGTTTGATTGCTGGTGTTACAAAAGATCTCACTAAAAAAGTAAAAGCGGGTGACTTAGTTAATTTAGTGGCAGCGCCTGTTGGCGGTAAAGGTGGCGGTCGCCCTGATATGGCAATGGCTGGTGGTAATAATCCTGCTGCCTTAGCTGAAGCGTTAGCATTGGTTGAACCTTGGTTAGCTGAGCGTTTATAAGAAAATGGCCTGTTCGTTTATGAGCAGGTCGAATCTAAAAAAAATAGCTGAGAAATTATAATGGCATTAATAGTTCAAAAATATGGCGGTACCTCAGTTGGTAACGTCGAACGAATAAAGGTTGTTGCAAAAAAAGTAAAAGCAACAAAAGATGCAGGCAATGATGTTGTGGTTGTTTTATCTGCCATGTCAGGTGAAACCAACCGCATGATAGCTCTGGCTAAAGAGTTACATGAAAACCCAAGCCCTAGAGAGATGGATGTTCTATTGACAACAGGTGAGCAAACAACGATTGCCCTGTTATCAATGGCATTACATGACTTAGGTGTCGATGCGGTATCAATGACTGGCGATCAAGTCCGCCTTAAAACGGATAGCAGTCATAGTAAAGCACGTATTTTAGATGTTGAAACTGAAAATATTGAGAAGCATTTAAAGCAAGGTCGTGTTGTTGTTGTTGCTGGTTTCCAAGGGCGTTGTCAATATAACAATATTACAACACTCGGGCGTGGCGGTTCAGATACCTCTGCAGTTGCTATTGCTGCCACATTAAAAGCAGATGAATGTCAGATCTATACCGATGTTGATGGTGTTTACACTACTGACCCGCGTGTAGAGCCCAATGCTCGCCGTTTAGATAGCATCACTTTTGAAGAGATGTTAGAAATGGCAAGTTTAGGAACTAAAGTTTTACAAATTCGCTCAGTAGAATTTGCAGGTAAATACAATGTGCCACTGCGTGTTTTATCCAGTTTTAAAGATGGTGGCGGCACATTAATTAGTTATGAGGAAAACAAAATGGAATCTCCTGTAATCTCTGGCATTGCGTTTAATCGTGATGAAGCTCGTTTAACTTTATCTGGTGTGCCAGATCAACCGACAGTGGCTGCGCAAATTCTTTCTCCGATTGGCGAAGCGAATATTGATGTTGATATGATAGTGCAAAATACAGTCGGTAATGGCAATACAGATTTTACTTTTACTGTTCATCGTGATGATTACCAAAAAGCCAAGGAACTTTTAGAGGCTGTATGTGTCTCATTGCAGGCTGAAAGTGTTCAAGGTAATAACGAGATAGCAAAAGTTTCAATTGTTGGTGTCGGCATGTGGAACCACCCTGGTGTTGCTAAGACAATGTTTGAGACATTAGGGCAGGAAGGTATTAATATTCATCAGATAGCAACGTCAGAAATTAAAATTTCTGTGCTGGTTGATGATAAATACCTTGAATTGGCCGTACGTTCATTACATAAAGCATTTGAGCTGGCTACAGAGCCAAAAGAAGAAAAATAATTTTTGCGACACTGTACTGTAAAAAAAATCTGAATTTTACTTTGCATTAGTACATAATAAAATTAATAGATAAACTAATACAATAGGAGCAGGATATGCTGATATTAACTCGTCGAGTTGGTGAAACTCTGATGATTGGCGATAACGTAACCGTTACCGTTTTGGGTGTAAAAGGTAATCAGGTACGCGTTGGTGTAAATGCACCTAAAGAAGTATCTGTTCACCGTGAAGAGATTTACATGCGCATTCAAGCTGAAAAAAATAACAGTAGCAACAATGCATAACTGATTATTTAAAATAATAAAAAAGAGCCTAAGGGCTCTTTTTTTTTGGGGGGCTTTCAATTTAAGAGGTTGTAATTCTTCTTAACCCGGTCGGTCTAGAACAGAAACAGCACACTATCTCTGAGTGATAACTTAATTAATTTGCTCTGAATGTGAGATTTAGTGGTTATAAATTAGATGATTTGCTTGTTTAATCGGCAAACAGAAAATAGCCGTTAAAAAAAGTTTGACTTGTTTCTATAAGACAGTAATATGTGCGCCACAAGACGACGGTGGGGTGGCCGAGTGGCCGAAGGCGCTCCCCTGCTAAGGGAGTAACGGGTTTATAGCCTGTTCGAGAGTTCGAATCTCTCCTCCACCGCCATTCTTGTAGATTCTTAAAGCGGGTGTAGCTCAGCTGGATAGAGTACCTGGCTACGAACCAGGCGGTCAGGGGTTCGAATCCCTTCACCCGCACCAT
>NZ_CEZLMY010000026.1:5928-36877 GCF_983033635.1 Psychromonas sp.
AGTACCTGGCTACGAACCAGGCGGTCAGGGGTTCGAATCCCTTCACCCGCACCATTCTTTGTAAACTTACTTAGGTAAGTTTTTTGTTTTTAGAGCTTTATAATATTAAATTCCACATAATATTATGCACTATGCGGGTGTAGCTCAGCTGGATAGAGTACCTGGCTACGAACCAGGCGGTCAGGGGTTCGAATCCCTTCACCCGCACCATCTCCATTTTTATTTTAATTCCCTTAGATATTATCTGTTTTCCAAAATTCGAAATTCCAAAATTCCAAAATTCCAAAATTCCAAATTCAAAATTCCAAATTACAAATTCCAAATTACAAATTACAAATTCCAAATTACAATAACTCTATTAATCCTATTAATTCCAATAATTTCTATCACTCCATCACTAAAAGTGAATAAATATCTATTTATTTTGACTGAATCATCGTTTCAATTTGTGCTTTATAGTTTGTTTTAGAGTCGATAAATACCTATTTTGAGTGCTTGCTACTCCGTTATTGAATCGTCTTTTAAGGTTTATTTCAGCTGGGGCTTTATTGCTTAAAAATGCATATACAATTGTAGGTATTTTGAGCGATTAAAGTGAGATCCCGCCCCACTTCCAATTTTCTGCTAAATCCCGTACAATGAGCCCCTTTTGAAGCGCCGTTTAATTCTCTTTATATCAATAGCTAATAGCTGTATTAAGGGGATAAGGCATGTTTCTTCGACTTTTAGCGTAGTTTTTAGTGGTGATGAAGGTTTGTTTGCTCACTGTTTATAAAACGTTAAATGCAGAATATTTATGAATAATTATTCATATGAATCTGTTTGTGGACATGCACTCGCTATGTGTAAAAAAGGATAATAAAGTATGGACGTTACTGAGTCGTTATTAAAAGCAGTCACACTATTAGGGTTAGGAATGACCTTTGTGTTTTTGTTTTTAGGTTTATTGATGATTGCTGTCACCCTGATGGCAAAATATATACCTGCAGAGGAGCCCGTTATTAATAAAAGCGTGGCTCAAAGAAAAGCAGCTTCGACTGCTTCTGCAAAATCGGAAATAAATCCAAAATTAATCGCAGCTATAACCACTGCTGTGCAGCAATATCGTAAAACTGCAACGGTATAATGGGGAACGAACAAATGGAGAAAGTGAATATGTCTAAGCCTCTGGCAATAACAGAAGTAGTATTACGCGATGCACACCAATCACTGTTTGCAACACGCATGCGTATCGATGATATGCTGCCGATTGCAGAGAAACTGGATAAAATCGGTTACTGGTCTTTAGAGACCTGGGGTGGTGCAACTTTTGATTCATGCATTCGCTATTTGGGTGAAGATCCATGGGATCGTATCCGCGCTTTAAAAGCCGCTATGCCAAATACACCACAGCAGATGTTACTGCGTGGTCAAAACCTGTTAGGTTACCGTCATTATGCTGATGATGTAGTTGAAAAATTTGTAGAGCGCGCACATAGCAACGGTGTAGATGTATTCCGTATCTTTGATGCAATGAATGATGTACGTAACTTTGAAACGGCAATTAAATCTGCTGTTAAAGTTGGTGCGCATGCACAAGGTGCGATCTCTTACACAACAAGCCCGGTACATACTATTGATAACTGGGTTGATATGGCAAAACGTCTGGAAGATATGGGCTGTCATTCACTGTGTATTAAAGATATGGCTGGTTTGTTAAAACCGTATGCCGCACAAGAGTTAATCACAAAAATTAAAGCCTGCACAGATATTCCATTAGCATTACATTGTCATGCTACAACTGGACTAAGTGTTGCAACGCAACAAAAAGCGATTGATGCGGGTATCGATATTATTGACTCGGCAATCTCTTCAATGAGTATGACTTATGGTCACTCAGCAACAGAAACCTTGGTTGCAATTGTTGAAGGGCAGGAGCGAGATACCGGCCTTGATCTGCATAAATTAGAAGATATCTCTTCTTACTTCCGTGATGTTCGCAAAAAATACGTTAAATTCGAAGGTGAATTAAAAGGTGTAGATCCGCGTATCCTGATTGCACAGGTACCGGGTGGCATGTTAACTAATATGGAAAGCCAGCTTAAGCAGCAAGGTGCTGCAGATAAGATGGACGAAGTATTAAAAGAGATCACCGCTGTTCGTAAAGACCTTGGTTATATCCCTCTGGTTACGCCAACTTCGCAAATCGTCGGTACGCAAGCCGTTATTAATGTATTAATGGGCGAGCGTTACAAAAACATCACTAAAGAAACTGCCGGTGTATTAAAAGGTGAGTATGGTGCAGCTCCTGCGCCAGTTAACGCTGAACTACAAGCGAAAGTATTAGATGGTGCACAGGCAATTACTTGTCGCCCAGCAGATAATCTCAAACCTGAGATGGATAACATTGCTGCTGAGCTTAAAAAAGTAGCCGCTGATAAAGGCATTAAACTGGCTGAGCAAGAGATTGATGATGCGTTAATTTACGCTCTATTCCCTGAGATCGGTCTTAAGTTCTTAGAAAACCGTAATAACCCAAACGCTTTTGAGCCAGTACCTAGCGCAGATGATCTTTTACCTGCCGCGGCGCCAGTGAAAAAAGGTCAAGCAGAAACTTATTCAGTTGCTGTTGATGGCCAGTTATTTACTGTACAAGTTGGCCCGGAAGGTAGCATTGACGGTATTACTGCTTCTGCAACCCCTGTTTCTGCAGCTGCAGCTGTAGTTTCAGCGCCAGCAGGTGAAGGCGAAGAGCTTCCTGCCCCATTAGCGGGTAACATTTTTAAAGTGTTAGTGAATCAAGGCGAGCAGGTAAATGAAGGCGATGTACTACTGGTAATGGAAGCGATGAAGATGGAAACTGAAATCCGCGCAACAAAATCAGGTATGGTACAAGCCGTTTTAGTCAAAGAAGGCGATTCTGTAGCAGTGGGTGAAGCCCTGTTTACAATCGGGTAAGGAAACAAGCAAGTGGATGGATTAACTACACTTTGGAATGATACAGGTATCGCTAATTTTGAGTGGCCTGGTCTGGTAATGATTGCTGTCGGTTGTTTATTATTATATTTGGCAATCGCACGTAAATTTGAACCTTTATTATTATTACCGATTGGTTTTGGTGCTATTTTAGCGAATATTCCCAATGCAGGTTTTACAGAGGAAGGTGGAATACTTTATTACATCTACCATATTGGTATTGAAACGGGTGTTTTCCCGCTAATTATCTTTATGGGAGTAGGGGCATTAACTGATTTCGGTGCGTTAATCGCTAACCCTAAAACCTTGTTTTTAGGGGCGGCCGCGCAGTTTGGTATCTTTGCCACCTTGTTTGGTGCAATCTTACTTAACCTAATCCCCGGATTTGAGTTTTCGATGCAGGATGCTTCTGCTATTGCGATTATCGGTGGTGCAGATGGCCCAACAGCTATCTTCCTGGCATCGAAACTTGCTCCGGATCTGTTGGGGGCGATTGCTGTTGCGGCCTACTCCTATATGGCGTTGGTACCCATTATTCAACCGCCGATTATGCGTGCGTTAACGACAAAAGCTCAACGTGAAATAAAAATGGAACAGTTACGTCCGGTCAGTAAAAAGGAAAAAATCATTTTCCCGCTTGCTGTTCTGTTGCTGACTATTCTATTTTTACCTGCAGCAACACCACTGGTTGGTATGTTCTGTTTAGGTAACTTGATGCGTGAATCAGGTGTTGTAGATCGTTTAAGCTCAACAGCACAAAATGAGCTTATTAATATCGTAACCATTTTCTTAGGCTTAGGGGTTGGTTCGAAACTATCTGCGGATAAGTTTTTAAATATCGAAACATTAGGTATTTTAGCATTAGGTGCGATTGCCTTTTCTATCGGTACTGCATCAGGCGTATTAATGGCTAAATTGATGGGTAAATTTTCCAAAACACCAATCAATCCATTAATTGGTGCGGCAGGTGTTTCTGCTGTTCCTATGGCGGCGCGTGTTGCCAATAAGGTCGGTTTAGAAGCAAACCCGCATAACTTCCTGTTAATGCATGCGATGGGACCCAATGTTGCGGGGGTACTGGGTAGTGCCGTTGCAGCCGGTGTGTTGTTAGCTTTGGTTGGCTAATTAAGCGTAAAATCAATTATCATATTTTTAAGGCCACTTATTTAAGTGGCCTTTTTTGTTCCTTAAAAGAGGCTTCTCTTTGTTTTACGAATTACTAACCTTATTTACCAGTAGTTTTGTTTCCGCCACTCTGTTTCCAGGTGGATCGGAGTTATTACTTATCTATTATCTGAAAAATAACCCTGCTGATTTATGGTTATATTTTTCAGTTGTTACTCTGGGAAATAGCTTAGGAGCATTGCTCACCTATTTCATGGGTTATTACTTTTATTGGGGAAGAAAAAAGGCGAAAAGCAAGCATCAAAAAGCATGGCTATTTTGTCAACGCTATGGAGTATCGGCTTTACTGCTTAGCTGGCTGCCCATTGTTGGTGATCTATTACCTTTGGCTGCAGGATGGCTGAAATTACCGGTCTCTCGCTCTGCCCTGTTGATTGTTATGGGAAAAGCGCTACGTTACGGGGTCATTGTCAGCTCTGTATTGTATTTGTTATAAAATAGTTAAAGCTTGTAAATTAGCTCTTTTTTAAGGTATTCTGCTAACACTTTTAGTTACTTCAAAGGGTCTGCTCTTGTCTCTCGATTTTCAGCAACGTTTAACCATTCTTGGTCAACAACCACAATCACTTGCCGGCTTTGGTCGAGGTATTGAACGCGAAGCTTTACGTGTTAATCCTGATGGAAAGTTATCGCAAAAGAGTCATCCTTATGCTTTCGGCAGCGCTTTGTGCCACCAGTCAATCACCACTGATTTTGCTGAAAGTTTGTTAGAATTCATTACTCCTGTCGCTAAAGATGTACAACAACTATTTGCGTATCTGAATGATATCCACCACTACGCAGCTAAAAATTTGGAAAACAACGAGACATTATGGCCGATTAGCATGCCATGTTTTGTTGAAAATGAAGAGCAGGTTGAACTTGCGCAGTATGGTTCATCTAATGTCGGATTGATGAAAACAGCCTATCGCCAAGGTTTAAAAAACCGTTATGGCAGTATGATGCAGGTTATTTCAGGTGTGCATTATAATTTTTCATTACCAGAAGATTTTTGGTCAACTTGGGCTGAAATACACGACTCTGATTTGTCTGCTCAAGAAGCTCAATCTGCGGGGTATATGGGCCTTGTCCGTAACTATTTTAGATATGGCTGGGTGATCCCTTTCCTGTTTGGTGCATCTCCTGCTTTATGCCAATCATTTATTCAGGATAAAAAAACAGATCTTGAATTTAAAAGCATAGGCAAAGGGACTATTTATTTACCCTATGCAACATCATTACGTTTAAGTGATTTAGGTTATACCAATAGCGGGCATTCATCACTGAATATCAGTTATAACTCTCTTGATAATTACCTATCTTCGGTGTCGCAAGCTTTACACCTAAAATCCCTTGAATTTAAAGAGATGGGCATAAAAAAAGAAGATGAATATGTGCAGTTAAACGATAATGTACTGCAGATTGAAAATGAACTTTATGCATCAATTCGCCCTAAACGAGTTCAAAAAGGCAGCGAAACACCATCACAAGCCCTTAATGCTCGTGGTATTGAATATATTGAGATCCGTTCATTGGATGTTAACCCTTTTTCAAAGGTGGGTATTACCGAGGAGCAGGTTAACTTCTTAGATCTGTTTCTTACATGGTGTGCGATTCAACCTTCCGAGCAAATGTCAGAAGCACAATCGGTGCATTTTGCGAACAATTTAAATCTGATTGTCACACAAGGCCGCAAGCCCGATTTAAAACTGGAAATTGATGGCCGAGAGCAAACCATTGCGGCCTGGGGGCTGTGGTTAACTACACAGTTAAAAGAACTTGCCGCGGTTTTAGATAAGAGTGAAAACAGCAGCCGTTATCAACAGGCAATAGCACATATTGCACCACGTTTCGGCGCGCCTGAATTAACCAGTTCAGCGCGGATCTTGCAGGTAATTAAAGATGAAAATTCTGATAATGGCCCACTGGCATTAAGCCTGTCGAAAACTTATAAAGCGGAGTTAATCACCCAAGGTTATCAAGTTTGGTCGGATCAACATTTTCACCAAGAAAAATTAAATTCATTACAAAAACAGCAAAAAATTGAAAATGCAGATAGTGTGAGTTTTGATCAATATCTACAGCAATATTTTATCGATGCAGCAAAACAATAAAATAATAATATGATGCAGGTTTTTGTTAATCTTGCTTAGGACACGGAAGGAAGTGAAATGGATATGAAAAGAAAATTAATTTTTATTTTTTGCGCTCTGTTTTTAACGGCTTGTGCGACACCTCCTCCTCAAAATCCTGATAATATTTGCGAGATATTTTTTGAGCATCGCGACTGGTACGATGCGTCCAAAGATATGAAAGATACCTGGGGAACCCCTATTCATGTGCCTCTGGCAATGATGTATCAGGAAAGTAGTTTTAAACATGATGCCGCACCACCGATGCAATACTTCTGGTTTATTCCTATTGGCAGAGCAAGTGATGCTTATGGTTATGCGCAAGCTAAAACTATGACTTGGGATGATTATCAACGCGAAACGGGCAACAGTTGGGCGGATCGTGATGATTTTGCAGATGCAATTGATTTTATGGGCTGGTTTACCCATAAAACCCAAAAAATTAATGGCGTTTCCAAGTGGGATGCTTATGGGCAATACCTGAATTACCATGAGGGTTGGGGGGGGTATAAAAACAGGAGTTACAATAAAAAACCTTGGTTAATTAAAGTATCCCGCAAAGTTGATAAACGCTCGAAGCAATATGCAACGCAGTTACGTGGTTGCCAGGAAAATTTAGATTCAAGTTGGTTATGGCGATTATTTTTCACCTAAACCCAAACGTTATATAAAGGAAAGAAGATGCCATTATTAGATAGTTTTACTGTTGATCATACTATTATGAATGCACCAGCAGTACGCATTGCCAAAACAATGCAGACACCAGGTAAAGATACAATTACGGTTTTTGATTTACGCTTTACAGCTCCCAATAAAGATATTTTATCGGAAAAAGGTATCCATACACTTGAGCACCTTTACGCGGGGTTTATGCGTGATCACCTGAATGGTGATAATGTCGAAATTATCGATATTTCGCCTATGGGCTGCCGTACCGGGTTTTATATGAGTTTAATTGGCACGCCGTCAGAAGCACAGGTTAGTGATGCTTGGTTAGCTTCAATGAAAGACGTGTTAGCTGTGAAAGAACAAAGTGATATCCCTGAATTAAATGAGTACCAGTGCGGCACTTATTTAATGCACTCATTAACTGAAGCTAAAGTGATTGCACAAGCAATTATTGATGCGGGTATTGGTATCAATAAAAATGAAGATATTGCGTTAAGTGAAGAGCAACTGAAGCAGTTGTAATTTTTAGCATAATAAAAAGAGCGCCTGTTCTTGAAGCAGGAAAGGCGCTCCTTTTGATGATTGCAACAGCTTACAAGATCACTTTTGTTCGTTGTATAAATGCGGCATTACTTTCACTAACTTAACCATGTTATTTTCAACCTCTAAAATTTCCATCGGATAACCGCAGATTCGCGCACTTATTTTACTTGTCGGAATCTCTTCTAAGTGTTCAATGATTAATCCATTTAATGTACGAGGCCCATCTGTCGGCAATGTCCAACCCATCTCTTTATTAAGATCTCGAATACCTAAGCTACCTTCAATAATATAAGAGTCATCCTGCTGTTTGTAGATCTCTTGTGAGCTATGTGGCTCATGAGTGGTGGTAAAATCACCAACAATCTCTTCTAAAATATCGGCAAGTGTTACTAACCCTTGGATATCTCCATATTCATCAACAACTAAACCGATACGCTCCTTATTATGCTGGAACTTAATAAGCTGCGTATTTAGTGGCGTGCCTTCGGGAATAAAATATAACTCTCTAACACTGCGCAGTAGCGTTGTTTTTGTAAAATCTTCTTTTAGTAAAATCAGCAGAGAATCTCGTGCATGGACAAAACCGATCGCGTCATCAATGGTATCGCGATATAACAATGTCATGGTATGGGTGCGATGTTTTAATTGTTTGAGTATGGTATCCCACTCCTGGTTGATATCAATTGCCGCAATCTCATTACGAGGGATCATAATCTCATCGACAGTCACTTTTTCAAGCTCAAGAATACTTAATAACATCTGTTGGTGATGGGCCGGGATCATACTGCCAGCTTCATGCACGACTGAGCGTAATTCATCACTTGAAAGTGCATTATCATTTTGATGTGTGACGTTAACACCAAATATTTTTAATAACCCATTAGATATACCATTAATGAACCATACCAATGGACTGAGCAGTTTTTGTAATGGGCGTAATATAAGTGAACTTGGAAAGGCGATTTTTTCCGGGTAAAGCACAGCTAATGTTTTCGGGGTGACCTCAGCAAAAATTAAAATAACTAATGTTAGCGTCCCTGTTGCGATGGCAATACCTGCATCGCCAAATAAACGCTGTCCAAGAATGGTGGCCAGTGCAGAGGCGAGAATATTAACCAGATTATTACCGATTAAAATCAAACCAATTAATTTGTCTGGTTGATTTAGCAGTTTTTCTACACGAATCGCGACTTTGTTTTTGTCTTTTGCAAGGTGACGTAACCGATAACGGTTAAGTGACATCATGCTTGTTTCTGAACTTGAAAAATAAGCCGAAATCACAATTAAAACAATAAGTGTTATCAGTAATGCACTGGTTGGAATGTCGTTCAAAGTATTCTCATTTATATAGGTTAACGTTTATTAATTAATGATATTAGCGAAGAAAAAAGCATAAAACAAAGATGATTTTCCAGATCATTACATTCAATTGAAAATAACGATATTTAATTAGGCTCTTTTAAATTTTATTTTTTAAATAAAAAGGAATAAACATAAGCTTAAAATCTAAATTCACCTTTGTGTCTATTCTGATTTTGGCGCATTATTATTACTTTCTCTGTTTAGCTTGCTGACTTTAAAAGCGACCAGTGAATCGGATAATGAAGCGCGTATTTATCAGTTATTCAAAGGGAAATATATACCCATTCTACTTCAAGATGCTAATTCAGAGGCTAGCTCGAATGCCATGACAAGGCGCAACATGATGAGAATGGTTATTCCCTTTTCAAGTGTTGCAACGCAGTACTGGCTTTCGAGCTAGCCTCCCTTTGGGCAAGCCGAGAGATAACCATCTTCAGCGTTATGAAGCATTGATTTAGAGTGACTAAACCTTCAACTTCATGCCTTGAATATGGTCATCTCTCAACTTGCTGATTTTGCATCTTGAGGTAGATTGGGTATAACACCATTGTTCAAGTTGAAGGAATGGTTGAGCAAGGTAAGCTTTCACTGGATGAAGGTAAGCAGATAGTCACACAAATTTTACGAGAGAATAAATATAGTGTTTATGTTGCAGATCAGGTTATGAACTTCGTGGTAACTTTCCGTTTATAATTAAATAAATGCATAGGATAGCTCTGGCTACTCCATATCTGCCCTGTTTTATCTCTAACCAAGAGCCGTGGAATTATGCTTTTATTATTGATTTTAAAGCCTTTATTTTATGCTCAGCAGCGTTCGACAAATAGACTTGCCATCAGTGTAAATACCCTTGTATCCCTATCTTTACAACTGCTATTCTAAGTTTATTTTTAATGTACAGATATTGGAGTTCATGATGTTTTATCAATCAATTATTGCTCATATTCAATCTTTCAAAGGTTATGTTGTTGCAACATCTTCTTTGCAGTCACAGTCACTATGGTTAACGCGGGAATGGCAGCAGAACAGCTGCAAGTGGCGACTTAATAATAGCGCTAACCATTCAATAAAGATTAAAGAGATTGTTTTGTTTGATGGGCAGCTTGAGCTCTCTGATGATTGCCCTTTTTACGGAGAGGGTTTTCAGATGCTGGCGCAAACCGGTGGTTCGGTAAGCCAACCCAAAGCAATTGGCCGTTGTCCTGATATCAGTCATTATCGACTTCCCTGTGAAGATGGTTTTCACAGTAGCTATAACTATATTTTGTTATCGCCAAAGCCAAATCATCATCTGTTATTGGGTTTTAGCGCCTGTTTTCGATTTAGTGGTACATTCCGACTATCAGCAGATAAGCGCTTAAAAGTTACTTTGGATTGTGAAAATTTAAGCTTAGCTGGTTTTAGTCACTGGCAGGGCGAACCGCTGGTAATGTTGGAAGGATCTGATCCGGAGCTGTTATTGCAGCAGTACGGCGATATGCTTAGCCAAAATCACGCCCCTCGAAATGCATCTCAGTTTTCCAAAAAAGCACCCTCAGGTTGGTGTTCTTGGTATCACTATTATGCTGATCTGCATGAAAAAGATATTAGTGAAAATTTACAGCAAATGGCGCAACAGTTTCCAGATCTTGATTACCTGTTGATTGATGATGGTTACCAGGCGTATATGGGAGACTGGTTAAGCCCTTCGCCGCGTTTTGGAGCGGGTTTAGCGGGGATGGTTGAGCAGATCCATCAGGCTGGTATTAAACCCGCCTTATGGTTAGCACCATTTATTGCAGAGGGTAATTCAGATATTTTTAAGCAACACCCGGATTGGTTTGTAAAAGATGAAAACGGCGCACCACTTGCTGCTGAAAAGGTGACCTATGGCGGCTGGCGCTGTACTCCCTGGTATGTCTTAGATGGTACGCATCCACAGGTACAACAGCATTTAAAAGCATTGATGACTTATCTCCACCAGGAGTTAGGAATCACTATGTTTAAACTGGATGCGAACTTTTGGGGAACGATTCATGGCGGTTATTTTTACGATCAGAATGCAAGCCGAATAGAGGCATATCGCCGAGGTATGCAGGCTATTGGTGATGGTGCAGGAGATAGTTTTTTATTAGGTTGTAATGCACCGCTCTGGCCCTCTTTAGGACTGGTTGACGGGATGAGAATCGGGGATGATGTTGAGCGTAATGGTGATCGCTTTTATCAGATCTCGCAGGAGATATTACATCGCAGCTGGCAAAACCGAGTATTATGGTTAAATGATCCTGACTGCATCACCCTTGAAAATATTGATCAGCAAGTAGCTACGCCTGAACAGTACCGATTACATCTGTTAACTATGTTGGTTTGTAATGGTTTGCTTATTTCCGGTGATCGATTGGCTGATCTGAGTGAAGATAATAAACATAAATTAGTGCGACTGCTTAACAGTGAGTTTGCTGGTCAGCCGGTACACTTTAGCAGCAGAGATTTTAATCATGGGGAGATCCGTAAAGGCACTGCTACATTGCACCTTCTGTTTAACTGGGATAATGAAACACAAGAGTTCAGATTACCATTACAGAAGGGACAACAGAGCGAGGGATTTTTTGGCGATGAGTTGTTATCTGTGCAGGCCACGAATGAAGTGTCGGTTAATATAGCTGCGCGTTCCGCTGTTGCCGTGATAATAAAATAACTAAAATATTTTTATTATCAAATATCGGCATGCAAATAAAAAATCCGAAAGCAGATAAACTATTTTCGGATTTTTATTTTACATATAGCAAGTTGATAATATGCCATGCTAGTAAGCAGACATATTAATTACTACCCGTTTTATTGAGTAAAGATAGTCACTGAAGTACCTTCTACCACAGCACTGCCTGATAAACCTGATACATTAGCTGCACCGTTAGCATCTGCAACTTTTGTCCAGCTACCTGATGGTAAAGTGATGTTCTGGTTATTGCCACTGTTGTAGACAATAAACAGATTCTGGCTGTCATCAGGGTAAGTGATATAAGCACTTACAACTTGACCGCCGTATATATCCGGGCGATCAACAACCATATACTGAGCAATCTCCTGGTTACTGTTCATACGCATACCAGCATGACTGCGACGTAGATTGATTAGTGTTTTAAAGTAGTTAAATGTTGCCGCATTATCAGCTTTGTTAGCCCAGCGGATTGCATTAAAGCTATCCGGTGCATTGTAGGTATTATGAGTACCGCCGTGGTCTCCATAGTTCCATGCTGATGCATTTGCCATATCCTGGTTGTTTGTTTTAGTGCGCAGGAATTCATCACCGGAATGGATAAATGGAATACCTTGGCTGGTCAGAACCATACCCATCCCGAAGTTCACAACACGTTTAGCATAACCAAGATCTGCTGGTGGTGTTAACCAATCTACCTGATGAGAACTGTTTTGTGATACGTTAGTTGCAAGACTCAGGTAAACTTTATCCCATAAACCAAAGTTATCATGTGCAGAGATATAGTTGATCGTCTGTTCCGGATCTGAAGCATAGTTACGGAACCATTCACCGTTACGGCTATCGTTCGGGTTATAACCTGAACCACGTAAACCATCATAGATCCCCCAGCCTGAATCAGCTGCTGCTACATTGTTAAACATGAAACCTGTGCGCGTATCATCATTAGAGCCTTTAATAGCTTCACGGAAGGCACCGTTAAATACACCAACATGTTCTTCTACCATATTATGTGTTGTGCCGTAACGCACACGTTGATCATTTTTAGGATCTGATGCATAACCGTTCCATGGTTCACCATAGATTAGTAAGTTCCGATCTGGGAATGTTGTGTTCATATAACTACCCCATTTTTCAACTTCCTGATAGGAGAAGATACCGATTAGATCAAAACGGAAACCATCAATACCGTATTCATCAACCCAGTACTCAAGAGAATCCTGGATTAAACGACTTACCATTGGCACATCACCATCAATAGAGTTACCAGTACCAGACAGATCCGTAGGCGTGTAATACTGGCCGGTGATATTTTCAAACATCTGCTTGTTGTAGGTATGGTTATAGACCACATCCATAATTACGCGGATCCCTGCTTTGTGGAATTCATTAACCATTGTTTTGAATTCACGAGCACGCTCTTCGTAGTCAGTCGCTACTTTGGAGTAACGATCTTCCGGGATATTGAAGTTACGTGGATCATAACCCCAGTTATAACAACCATTACTATCTGGTAGGCCGTCACAAGTAGCATAGTCATAAACAGGAAGCAGCTGAACGTGAGTAACACCTAACTCTTTAAGGTGATCAATACCTGTTTTAACACCGTTATAAGTGGTGCCGGCTTCAACCAGGCCCATAAACTTACCATGATTACCAGCGCTTACACCTGAGCTTGAATCAATCGTAAAGTCACGTACATGCATCTCATAGATGATTGCATCTTCACGTTCAATAAGTGCAGGACGACTTGCCCATCCACCTGTTGGATCTGTTTTAGACATATCCATAACGATATTAACTGCTTCATAATCACCCGTACCTGGTTTTGCCATTTTACCGTAAGGATCACGAACTTGCTTAGCGTTGATTAAGAATGTGTATTGCGCTAAATGTAAGTCACCGCTTACTGTTACTTGGTAAACATTATTGTAACCAGCAAAGTCAGCGACTTTCTGCATGCTGTGTTCAATGCCGTTAACACGTACTTTTACATTCGAGTGATCTGGTGACCAGATAGAGAAAGTTGTGCTGTCTGCAGAATAAACGGCACCTAATGTTTCACCTGTCGGTGTTTCACAGCCTGTCGTACATTCACCAACACGGGTCAGGGTGTAGTGTTTTGTCGCATCATTAACTTGGATTTTGTAATCACCGGAAACTGATGTGTAGATATCAGTACCTGCCTGATCTAAGTAACCATCTGCGCCTGTATCACCGTAGTTTTCAGCCCAATCGCCTAATACGTCAAATTTAAAGCGTTGATCTGCTTGTCCACTTAAAGAAACTGTGATTTCCCATGTATTGTCTGCAACTAATGTCATTGCACTTGCAGCCCAGCTATTTGCTGTGCCACGGAAATTTAAGCTGGCAAAGTTTTGCGCAAATTCATCTGGATCAACAGTGCCGTCACAGCTTGCTACTTCAGCAAGTTCGATATTATGGCTGTTAGCATAAAATTTAATATTATAAGTTTTATTGCCAGTTACGAGGTAATCGGAGGCTGGATAGGCTTCAGTCCAGTCACCGAAACGGTCAATTTTAAAACGCGGATCACTGTCTGCAAAACTCTGACATGTTTGAAATAGGTCGCCAGATACATAATCTAAAGCGGTTGTTGCCCAACCATTAGAAGTACCACGGAATTCCCATTCAGCTTGTGCGCTAAATGATGCTGCGATAATACTCAAGGCGAGTAATTTTTTCTTCATCTGTTACATCCTTGTTATTGACCTTTTAAAATAAGGCCATTTTTTTGTTAAAATAAACGCTTCTCTCGTACAGAAACTACCTTGTGCCGTCCCTGCACATTCGATTTACAACTTTTTTGCTATCCATATGACAATAGATAAAACCAACTGATTTCATTAAGCACTGCTTACATGAAGTTATATTTCAGTAGGTTGGCGCGTATTCTGTTCGATTTATAAACAATGTCTTGCATTAGCATTTGGTAATATAACAAGGTTCAAAGAATCTGAAAGAATAATACAAAAAATACGCTTACACTCACAAACCGCTCAATAAAGAAACAGATCGTTCATTTGGTAGTCAGTTGAAGTTGTATTTCTCGATGACTAGCTTTACATGCGCTGTAAAATGTTGATTTATTGGTGAGTTCTATTTAACTAATGGCTTTTGCGGGCGCCTGATATTATCGAAGCATAAAAATATGTTTTGTTAATTCAGGTAGTTTCCCATCAATTATTTATTCTTGCTTCTATTATTCCCTCTTTCAGTTTTGGCAAATTCTGGAAATGAAACCAATAACTCCTTCAGCAAAGCTAAAAGAATGTTGGAAAAGAAGATCCACCTAACGCAGCTGGAGCGGACAACGCTTTATTGCAATGCAAGTTTTGATATCCATAAAAACATTTCAGCGCCAGATGGTTTTATCACCACAAAATATAAAAAGCGCGCTAAAAAAGTGGAGTGGGAGCATGTTGTGCCTGCGGAGAATTTGGGTCGAAATTTTAGCGAGTGGCGAGAAGGTGATTCACTGTGTGTTAATAACAGAGGAAAAAGCTTTAAAGGACGACGCTGTGCTGAAAAAGTGAATCAAAACTACCGCTATATGCAAGCGGATATGTATAACCTTTTTCCGGCGATAGGAGCGGTTAATGCGGCGCGAAGCAATTATAATTTCGTGATGCTAACAGAACAAGCAAGCAGTTTTGGCTCATGTGCAATGAAAATCACCAATAAAAAAGTTGAACCTCCGGTGTCTGCAAGAGGACGAATAGCCCGAGCTTACCTGTATATGCAAGCGACTTACGATAAATATAAAATGAGTAAGCAGCAATCTCAGCTAATGAATGCCTGGCATATTCAGTACCCAGTGAGCCGGTGGGAGTGTTTGCGTGGTGAACGGATTGCCGGTTTACAGGGTAATCTTAATCAGCTGTTAATTGAAAGTTGTGCTAAGGCCGGTTATTAACCTATCTAACTCAGGATAATTTCCCGTACAAAGCGACTGCCAAAATAAGCAAGCGTCAGTAGTGATGAGCCAATAATGGTGATGCAAACGGTAAAACGGCCACGCCACCCTTTGGAAAAACGCCCCCATAATAATACTGCATAAATAACCCAGGCAATCATAGAAAGAATTGCTTTATGCGCTTTACCTTGTGCAAACATATCATCAACAAAAATCAAACCAGTCAGTAGCGTACAGCTTAGTAAAATAAAACCGATCAAAATAAACTGGAATAAACTTTTTTCCAGCGTCATCAATGGCGGCATCTTAATTTGTGTTAAAGGCAGCTTGCGATTTTTCAAACGATAATCAAGATAGGCCAGCTGCAAGGCAAACAGGCTGGCAATGGTTAATATTGAATAGGCCAGCAGTGCAAAAATGATATGTGCCCCAAATTGAGGGTGGGCTTCTAAATGAGTAATATAATGGCTTGGTAAATAAACAACGGCAATAAAGTTGATCACTGTAAAACCATAAACAACAGGGAGCAGAACACCTGTATTAAGTCGTTTACTGGCGATGGTAGAAAGCAGTGAAATAATGAAGGTCACTAACGACAGTACATTTAAGATCGGCAGGTTTTGCCCGTTAAGTATAAAAATATGTTGATATAACCAATTTGCATGGCTTAATAGTGCCAAACTAATTGCAATAAAAAACCAATTAGGCAGTGATTTATTAGGCGTAAATAGTTGTATGGTGGCAATCAGCCCAGCCATAATATAAAAAACGCTACTAATTAATGCAAAATAGTCCATATCACCCTACATAATAATTACTTATAAATTTTAATTATACGCTCAGCTGTACGCTTAAAACAGTATTTATCTGCTTTATTAAGCGGATCAGAAGTTAATACTATTTTGAAAAAGCAGAATTGCGTATAATCAGTTTTATTTTTTTAGCAACGAGATCTGAACATGTTTGAGAATTTAACCGATCGACTGTCGAAAACCCTGAAAAACATCAGTGGCAAAGGACGCCTAACAGAAGACAATATTAAAGATACTCTGCGTGAAGTGCGCATGGCTTTATTAGAAGCGGATGTGGCTTTGCCTGTTGTTCGTGACTTTATTAAAGCAATAAAAAAACGTGCGGTTGGTCAAGAGGTTGCTAAAAGTTTAAGTCCTGGTCAGGAGTTCATTAAAGTTGTTCAAAATGAACTTGAATTGGCAATGGGTGAGGTTAATGAATCATTAGACCTTGCTGCACAGCCTCCTGCCATATTATTAATGGCAGGTTTACAAGGTGCGGGTAAAACAACTTCTGTTGCAAAATTGGCGCGTTTATTAAAAACACGTGACAAAAAAAGTGTGTTGGTGGTTAGTGCCGATATTTACCGCCCAGCTGCAATCAAACAACTGGAAACACTTGCCGGTGAAGTAGAAGTCGAGTTTTTCCCAAGTGATATATCACAAAAGCCAATCGATATTGCCAATGCCGCCATTGACCATGCGAAAAAACAATTTATTGATGTTGTTATCGTCGATACAGCGGGTCGTCTGCATGTAGATAAAGAAATGATGGAGGAGATTAAAGATCTTCATCATGCAATCAAGCCGGTAGAAACACTGTTTGTTGTTGATGCAATGACAGGTCAAGATGCTGCCAATACCGCAAAAGCATTTAATGAAGCACTACCTTTAACGGGTATTGTCTTAACCAAAGCCGATGGTGATGCGCGTGGTGGTGCTGCACTTTCTATTCGTCATATTACCGGTAAGCCGATTAAATTCATCGGTATGGGTGAAAAGGTTGATGCATTAGAGCCTTTCTATCCGGATCGTATCGCCTCGCGTATTCTTGGTATGGGGGATGTTCTTTCCTTAATTGAAGAAATTGAAACCAAAGTAGATAAGAAAAAAGCGGAAAAATTAGCCAATAAAATTAAAAAAGGCAAAGGTTTTGATTTAGAAGATTTCCGTGAACAGCTTGTGCAGATGAAAAACATGGGCGGTATGACGGGCATGATGGATAAGCTTCCAGGTATGGGGCAATTACCTGATGCTGTTAAAAATCAAGTTAATGATAAAACGACCGATATAATGGAAGTAATTATTAACTCTATGACTAAAAAAGAGCGCGCTAAACCTGAAATTATCAAGGGTTCACGTAAACGTCGTATTGCAGCTGGCTCCGGCACACAGATTCAAGATGTTAATAAGCTACTTAAACAATTTACGCAGATGCAGAAAATGATGAAAAAAATGTCCGGTAAAGGCGGCATGCGTAAAATGATGAGCGGCATGCAAGGTATGTTACCACCGGGTATGGGTGGTGCCGCGGGCATGGGCGGTATGGGCGGTATGGGACTGCCTCCTGGTCTGGGTGGGTTTAAAAAGAAATAAGCTACTCTCTGCATAAATAGTAAAAACCCAAGCCGAATTAAAATTTTAGCTTGGGTTTTTGCGTTTCAGCACGCCAAAATGCATTGGAAATACAGATTCGAAGCTAAGGCATCTGGGTGACGTTTAAGTGAAAGTGTGATTTTGATTGTTCTTTTTACTAAGAAGAGTATAATTTTGCGGCTTTCTACAAAAGCAGGTGGTCAGAATATTCTGGCTGATGACGTTTAATAATTAATAGAGGACGATATGGTAACTATTCGTTTAGCTCGTGGTGGCGCTAAAAAACGCCCATTCTACCAAGTGGTAGTAACTGATAGCCGTAACGCACGTGACGGCCGTTTCCTTGAAAAAGTAGGTTTCTTTAACCCTACTGCACAAGGTCAAGCAGAAAAATTACGTTTAGATACAGATCGCATCAACCATTGGCTTGGTCTTGGCGCACAGCTAAGTGATCGTGTAGCTAAATTAGTAAAAGACAACGCTGTAGCTGCATAATTGCAGTGTGGTGAGGAGACTTAGGTGAGCGAAAAAGCAGAGCCAATTGTAATAGGTAAATTTGGTGCGGTTTATGGCATCAAAGGCTGGTTAAAAGTCCACTCCTACACCGATGATGCTGAAAGTATTTTTGAATACAAGCCGCTGTTAATGAAATCAAAAGGGCTGCTTCAAGAAGTTAATATAACGGATTGGAAACGTCATAGTACTGGTTTTGTTGCTAAAATAGCAGAATTTGATGTCAGAGAAGATGCACAAGCCTTAGTCGGCTTAGAGCTATTTGTTGACTCAAAAGAACTTCCTGAATTGGAAGATGATTTCTACTGGCGAGATTTAGTCGGGTGTCAGGTTCAAACTGACAAAGGTTACCATTTAGGTGTTGTCACCGAAATAATGGAAACAGGCTCAAATGATGTGCTTGTTGTAAAAGCCAACGCGAATGATGCTTTCGGACAAAAAGAACGGTTAATTCCGTTTATTGAACAGCAAGTAATCTCTAATGTAGATATTACAAGCAAATTAATTGAAGTTAATTGGGAACCTGATTTCTGATTACCCTAGGAGAAAAGCGATGTGGATTGGGGTTGTAAGCCTCTTCCCGGAGATGTTCCGGGCCATTAGCGAGAATGGGGTAACAGGTCGAGCGATTAAAAATAATCTGCTTTCGATTCAATGCTGGAATCCCCGAGATTTCACCTTGGACAAACATAGAACGGTCGATGATCGTCCCTATGGTGGTGGTCCTGGCATGTTAATGATGGTGCAGCCTTTACGGGATGCCATTTTAGCAGCTAAACAGGCAGCCTTTGAGGCAGGACATGAGGCAAAGGTGATCTACCTTTCTCCTCAAGGACAACGTTTAGATCATTGTGGCGCGCAATCATTATCAAGCTCTGATGCTTTGATTTTGGTAGCTGGGCGCTATGAAGGTATAGATGAACGCGTAATTGAAAGCTTAGTAGACGAAGAATGGTCTGTGGGTGATTATGTTTTAAGTGGTGGCGAGTTGCCAGCGATGATCTTAATTGATGCTGTGGTACGTTTTGTACCGGGTGTTTTAGGTCATGTGTTATCAGCCGAGCAGGACTCCTTTGCGGATGGCCTGTTAGATTGCCCACACTATACGCGTCCTGAGGTGTTAGATGGAAAACAGGTGCCAACTGTATTATTGAGTGGTGATCATGAAAAAATTCGTCTTTGGCGATTAAAGCAATCACTGCAGCGTACGAAACAAAGAAGGCCCGATTTATTAAATAACCTAGCTCTGACTGACGAGCAAGCTAAACTGCTTGCTGCTCTGGAAAGTGACTCCAACTGACCAGCGATGTTATTGGCTAACTAGGTAATAAAGGTATTAAAATGAGCAATATTATACAAGCAATTGAAAAAGAACAGATGCGCACGGATATCCCTAAGTTCGCACAAGGTGATACTGTAGTTGTACGTGTTCGCGTAAAAGAAGGTGAAAAAGAGCGTCTTCAAGCATTTGAAGGTGTTGTAATCGCTAAACGTAACCGTGGTTTACACTCTGCTTTCACAGTTCGTAAAATCTCGAATGGTGAAGGTGTTGAGCGTGTATTCCAAACTCACAGCCCAATTGTAGGAAGCGTTGAAGTTAAACGTCGCGGTGTGGTTCGTCAAGCTAAACTATACTACTTACGTGAACTTACTGGTAAAGCTGCTCGTATTAAAGAGAAGCTTGGTAAGAAGTAATTTCTTGTCAAATTGCTATATAGCAAGCCTTGTTTAGATAAGGTTTAGCTATAATAAAAGGCCCGCAAATTGCGGGCTTTTTTCTATCTGAAATAAAAAACAATGCCTAAAGTAATTTATCGTTACCTGTTAATTTTTATTGCGATCTTAAGTATCTTGCTTGGTTTACTTGGTATTGTCTTACCTATTCTGCCAACCACCCCTTTTTTTATTCTCGCGCTTAGCTGTTTTGCCCGCAGCTCATCCTATTTTCATCACAAGCTATTAACGATTCCCTATCTAGGTGAAAGTTTGCGAGATTGGGAAAAAGAGAAAAAAATCGACAAAAAGCGTAAATCACAGATCTATCTGATCATTGTGGGTACTTTTTTTGTTTCGATCCTGCTTTTACATGCACACCTTTTATTACAACTGTTACTTATTTTTATTATGCTTATATTGCTGTTTTTTATCCGCAGCATTGCGCATAAATAACCGCTCACCATGCAGGTATTAATTTGTCCGCAAAGATAAGTTTTCACTTTCTATATAAGGATTGAAAACCGGTAGTGTAATAATAAAACGGGTAAACTGATCGGTTTCAGATTCAATCTCTATAAAGCCATTATGGCGTTTAATAATTTGCGAGCAGATTGTTAGGCCAATACCTAAACCAAAGTTGCCTTCACGTTTGGTGGTGTAATTCAACTCAAATATCTTAGCTCTGGTATGTTCCGGAATGCCTGGACCATCATCTTCGATAATGATTTGAATGCTAGGTGTTTCATCATAAGGAAGATTTATAGTCGATATTTTCAGCGTACCTTTACTGTCGGTCGCATCAATGGCATTGGAGATGATATTGGTCCACACTTGCTCTAATTCAATCGGGTGGCAGTCTATTTGTGGTAATTGCTGATACTCTTTAATCACCTTGTAATGTTTTAGTTTGTTTTCAAAAATAATGAGTGTTTCTTCTAAACCTTCATGAATATTTGTGGGGGCGCATTTTTCACTATCTTGCCCTGCGTAATGCTTTAAGCTTTTAACTAAATCTGCAATACGTGCTGCACAGGCATTACTGTTGCGCAGAATAGTGCCTGCTTGATGGTATTTACTTAATAATGAAACGCTCTCCTGGAAATTACGATTATTTTCCTGCGGAATATTCACACCATCTAAATTCATATTTACTAACTGTTTAGCCAGTTTTTTATCTTTTACTGTTGCTAGTAGTTTTTTAGTTCGTTGACGAACTTCTGAAGTGGAAAGGGGGATCAGCGTTAAACCCTGTTGTAATGTTTTTTGTGCGAGTAAAGAAAACTCACTTTTAGTATCATAACTAAGCAGGGTGGAAATATGGGTTATTAACGTATCTGAGCCCCGTAAAATAGCGGCTACTGGGTTATTAAGTTCGTGTGCAACGCCTGCGACTAACTGTCCTAAAACAGCCATTTTTTCACTTTCGACCAATTGATTATGAGCAGCATCCAAAGATTGCAAGGTTTCTTGCAGTGCTAACTCAGTGGAAATACTATGCTGCAGACGGCGATTGAAATTGCGCAATAACAGATTGGTAAAGGGGGCAAGTAGCGCTGAATTTGACTGCATTATTTGTGAAAAAATCGCGTTATCTACTTTTAATACCTCCGTTTTAACTAAGGTTATACCCGTGCTAAAAGCGGCTTCCTCGGTTAAAAAAGACATACCACCAACCATAGTGCCTGCTTGCATAATGGTGATATCTTGCGTTTCTCCCTGGGCATTACGTTTTTTAAGCAATACTTCTCCCTCGGTGATAAACCAAAGAAAACGGTTTTTTTCCCCTTCGCGTGTTAATAGATGGTTAGCACGATAGCGACGACGTACATTATGCTCATCCTTCTCTTCCAATACTTTATATAAAGATTTAATCACTAGATTAGATAACTCAGAATCGGAATAGAGCGAATAATCCAGAAATCTATCTTGAAAATCGGAAGGACTGGAAAGTTCGGGTTTATCCAATAAGCAGGTTTTATCAACAATACTACTGTGTAATTGGCTGTGCTGTTGATGGTTTATTTTGTAACTGCTCATTTGTGTCTGCACAATATGGGTCAGTTCTTGTGCCTGGTAGGGGAGTTGTAAAAAATAATCTATATGCCCCTGGTTAATACAATCGGTCAGCAGCTTAACGCAGGGGTTGGCTGCATAAATAATTTTACGCATTAAATTACATTGAGAACGTTTAAAAATAGAGATTGCATCGCCGTCATTAAGTGTTTGAGCGCACAATATTAAGGCTATATCTTGGCTGCTTTGTAATATTAATTGTTCAGCTTGCTGCAAGTTTGTCGCTTCGATAACGCTCAAACGTGCGCTTAAAGGTAGAAGATCCTGTTTAATTTGTGCAAGACGCTGTGAATCACTATCAACACATAAGATGGTTAACATAAGTGCACTCCGATTTTATTAATAAGACAGTATAGGTTTGCGTTGATTTTTTGTAAGCCTCTGTTTTTTCTTCCTATGATCTTAGTCAAAAGCAAAAATGGCTAATAATTGAAAATGTGATTATGATAACCTTACAAAATATGATTATTGAAACGACTGAGTTTAAAAATTAAAAGAGAAATAAGATGAAAATAACATTACCGGAATATGAAAATGCACAAATATTAGTGGTTGGTGATGTAATGTTAGACAGATACTGGCATGGCCCTACAGGGCGGATCTCTCCTGAAGCGCCTGTACCTGTTGTGAAGGTTGAAGAAATAGAGGAACGTCCGGGTGGCGCTGCCAATGTGGCATTAAATGTGGCTGCGCTTGGTGGTAAAGCCACCGTAATTGGTTTGGTTGGTGATGATGAACCCGCTAGCGCACTGGCAAACGGGTTGAAATCTGTTCATGTAACTACTGATTTTGTAACCGTTAGTGATTTTCCGACGATCACCAAATTACGTATATTAAGCCGCCATCAGCAACTGTTACGTGTAGATTTTGAACAAGGTTTTCACGATGTAGATAGCGCACCTATTTTACAAAAAATGCAGGAAAGTTTAGCGGATAAGAGTAGCGTAGTAATTCTATCGGACTATAACAAAGGCTCGCTGGCTGATGTGCAATTAATGATTCAGCTTGCTAAAAAATCAGGTGCAAAAGTACTGGTTGATCCTAAAGGAGCTGATTTTGAAAAGTACCGTGGCGCGACGTTATTAACACCTAACTTATCTGAATTTGAAGCGGTTGTCGGGCATTGCAAAACTGATCAAGAAATAGTTGAACGTGGCCTGGTTTTACTAAAAAGATTCGATTTAGAAGCACTGTTAGTAACGCGTAGTGAAAATGGCATGACCTTAATACGAGATGGACAGGAACCATTTCATCTGCCAACACAAGCGCAAGAAGTTTATGATGTAACTGGAGCGGGCGATACGGTTATTTCTGTATTGGGATCGTCATTGGCGGCTGGTAGTTCATTCGAACATGCCTGTACTTTAGCGAATGCAGCTGCTGGTGTTGTTGTCGGCAAGATTGGTACATCAACAGTGAATACCATTGAATTGGCGAATGCTGTTTATAGTCAGCAAGAGATCGGTTTTGGTGTGCTTTCGCAAGAGCAGTTACAACTTGCTGTTAAACTTGCACAGCATCGCGGTGAAAAAGTAGTGATGACCAATGGGTGTTTTGATATTTTACATGCCGGACATGTTTCATATTTAAACACTGCTCGTGAACAAGGGCAGCGCTTAATTGTTGCGGTAAACAGTGATCAGTCAGTACGAGATTTAAAAGGTGAAGGTCGGCCAGTCAATCCGGTTGAACGCCGTATGGCAGTCTTAGCAGGACTAGGTGCTGTCGATTGGGTTATTGAATTCAGTGAAGATACACCGCAACGTTTAATTTCTGAAGTTTTGCCGGATCTGTTAGTTAAAGGTGGTGATTACAAGCCGGAAGAGATTGCGGGTGGCGCTGAGGTTATTGCCAATGGCGGCTCCGTGCGTGTTTTACAGTTTGAAGAGGGTTGTTCAACGACCGAGATAATTAAAACAATTCGTAATGAAAGCTAAGGGAAGTTTCTTACTTGCATTAATAACAGTTCAGAAATAATACTTTAGTCGCGCCTCGCATTTTGCGCGACTAAAGTCGCACTTGCAAAAATAAATACCAATTTAACAACCACTTAGTCCTTCGTTCACATAATCTGTTATTTTAATTGTATAGAATGTTTTTATCATTAAAAGTCAATCATCAGGTGTAACTATCGATTCGATAATTACAAACGATTTTACCTATTGAATGTTTGTGTCCATAATTACCCCATCGAAACAAGTTAACTGCTTGTTCAAAAAACAATATATAAGCAAAATATTTACGAATTTAATTTTAAGTATTAGGAGCATCACATGTTAGAAAATATTGAAGGTCAAAAAATTCCAAGCGTTACTTTCCCAACTCGCCAAGGCGATCAATGGGTAAATGTTTCTACCGATGATCTATTTGCAGGTAAAACCGTGGTCGTATTTGCATTGCCTGGTGCATTTACGCCAACCTGTTCTTCTACACATCTACCGCGTTACAATGAATTGGCGGGCGTATTAAAAGAAAATGGTGTGGATGAGATTGTTTGTTTAAGTGTTAACGATACCTTTGTTATGAATGCATGGCTTGCCGACCAAGAAGCGGAAAACATTACTGTTGTGCCAGACGGTAGCGGTACGTTCACTGCAGGTATGGGGATGTTAGTTGATAAAAGTGATATCGGTTTTGGTAAACGCAGCTGGCGTTACAGTATGTTGGTAAAAGATGGTGTGATTGAAAAAATGTTTATCGAACCAAATCAACCGGGTGACCCGTTTGAAGTCTCTGACGCTGATACCATGCTCAATTACATTAATCCAAATGCCAAAGCACCTTCTGCAGTAACATTATTCACTAAACCGGGTTGTCCTTTCTGTGCAAAAGCAAAAGCGGCATTAAAAGATAACAGCATCGCTTTTGAAGAGATTGTTTTAGGAACAGATGCAACTAGCGTTAGTTTAAAAGCTGTTACAGGACAAACGACTGTGCCGCAATTATATGTTGATGGAAAACACCTTGGTGATAGTGATGCAGTGATCGCTTACGTTAACGGTTAATACGCCAGCAAACAGTTGTTATTAAATTAATTTTGAAGCGCATTTTCAGTTGGAAAATTGCGCTTTTTTTGAATCTAAAGTTCGTTATATTAAGTGATTATTGGATTGTGTATTAGCTTGTCAGAGATAACTCAAAAACAGCGCGATAAAAATAACTAATCCCACATAGTTATTATCTAAAAAGGCTTTAAAACAAGCTTTTTTTTCGCGCTCTTTTATGTCAATTTGCTGTTTGATAAATAAACCTGAAACAACGAATAATCCAGTAAAATAGATCCAACTTAACGCTTCGATCCAACCCAATAAAAGTAATAAAAGCAGGCAAGCCAGTTGTAATAAAGCAACTATTAGTTTGTCCTGTTCTGCGAATAAAATTGCAGTTGATTTTACACCGATTTTTAGATCATCATCGCGATCAACCATGGCATAAAGGGTATCGTAAGCTATGGTCCAAAGTATATTCGTTACAAATAAAATCCACACCACTGCGGGTAATTCATTTGCCTGTGCTGCATAGGCCATCGGAATTGCCCAGCTAAAAGCTAAACCCAAAACAAATTGAGGAAGGTGGGTAAAACGTTTCATAAAGGGATAGGAAAATGCTAATAGAATAGCCGCAACGGAGAGTTGAATGGTTAAACTATTTTGCGTTAACACTAACAAGAACGAAATAATAGCCAGAGTTAAAAATAGAAAGACAGCTTCGATGCTGGTGGCACGACCGGACGGTAAAGGGCGCTGTTTAGTACGTTCAACAAAACCGTCAATTTTTCGATCTGCAAAATCGTTAATTACACAACCCGCGCTACGCATTAAAAATACACCTAAAACAAAGACAAGTAATACACTTAAATCCGGAAAACCTTGCGCGGCAATCCACAATGCCCATAACGTTGGCCAGAGTAATAAAAGCGTGCCGATCGGTTTATCGATACGCATCAGTTGTGCATAAGCTTGTAATTTTTGTTTACAGAAGTAATTCATGCTGAATAGCTCATGTTAAATATATGCCTGAAGCGGGTAAAAACAGTTCACTCACTAACAGGGGTTTATCGTTCAGATAAAAAAGAGAGCGTCTTGCCCAAAGCGAGTGGTCGCAACTTTGATTGAGGGAGTGACATAACAGATCGAGTTGCGGGTTTTCTGCAAATTGCGCAACTTCAATTGCTCCCCGTTTCATGCTCGGATCTTGAAATAATATTTTACCCAGTGATTGCGAACCAATTTCAGCTAATTGTGCTTGTTCTTGGGTTAATGTGCTAAGGGGAATTTCTGTTTGTGCAAAGACTACGGGAAGATCATCACAATATAAAAAAACCTCACGGACTAATACCTTAGCTTCATTGGAAAAATAGCAGGAGAGAGAAGGATCTGCTGAGCTTATTGTTATCTGTTGCCTTACTTGAACATGAAACTTTTCGCATAATTTCTCTAACTTTTGAGTTAATGAGTTATGATCATACAGCCATGAACTTATCTTTTCCGGACACTGTTCAGGTTTTATTTCTGAAAGCCAGGAGGTTGATGAGCTGATAGGAAACAAGTGATTGAGCATAGTGACCTTTAACTGTTGAAGTTTTTTTTTAACTCTCAAAAGAGGTAAAAGCACAAATATTTTGCTATTGTATCATTCAAATATATGAATCGTTCATCTTTGTTACAAGGAAATAACCATGTTTAAAAAAGCGCTATTTTGTGTGCTTTGTTTTTCACTATTCTCCCCGGCACTCTTTGCTGATGAAGAGGCTACTGAGGAAATAAAAGATGATTATCAGTATTTTTTAATTGAGCCTGATATTATCACTAATTATATTAAACCGGGAAAACGTATCGGTTTTATACGTGTCACTGTTGAATTAATGGTTAAATCAAAAGGCAACTATGCCGTGTTGGAAAACCATGAACCACTGATACGTGACAAGATTATTACCGTATTTGGTGAGCAAAATGAAGCGATAGTAAAATCAGTTATCGATCGTGATGATATTCGTCAACGTTGTTTAGAAGAAATAAATGATCTGTTATATGCAGAAACAGGAAAAAAACCTGTTGAAGATCTGCTGTTTACTAAGTATTTGTATCAGTAAACCTTAAGTTTTCCCTGTAAGTCGAAATTCCTAACCCTAGCAAGCTTCTCATTCCGGCTGTTTAGCCGGAAGAGCTACACTTTAATCTTTGCACAAATAGCAGCCAAAACTAACCCTGCTAACAAGCCAACCAGATGTGCATAATTAGCGACATTAACGGGCAGTAGATTAACAAAACCCAAAGCTAACCAGCCGAGTAAAAATAGAAAATAGGAGTTGGGTAAATTGACCTTACTGGTTTTATTTAAGATACCAAATAACCAGCAATAACCAACCAAAGCATAAACGACACCACTTAATCCGCCAAAATAGGGGCCAACTAAATAATATTGCGCAAGGTTGGAAGCTACGGCTGCAACAAGAAAAAGTAAGATTAAGCGTTGCTTACCATGCTGTTTTTCCACAATGCCAGCCAACTCCCACCACCAAAGTAAGTTAAAGACAATGTGCAGAATACTAAAGTGTAAAAAAGCCGGTGTTATAAAACGCCAGCTCTGTGAGTAATCAAAGGGTTGAGTGGTAAAAAAAGCAAAAAATGACTGCATGGGATTAAACAAACCAAAACTTATTAGTGCATAAATAATTAAACAAGCAATAAAAATTGAATGGCTAATAAAACCGCCGTGGCTGATAAAATTAGCCGTTAAATGAGAGTTTGCATAAGCGAGGTGCGCGTTATCTTGATTTGCTGAACCCGTTTGCCAGCTTGCGGCAAGATATTTGGGATCGTTTGGGTTTTGCAGAAACAGATCAAGCTCTGCTTGTGCCAAATTTTGCTGTGTGCTTTGCTCAATTAATAGTTGGTAATCAAATTCATCATGATGAATGCGGTTTTTAATATTAAGCGCGCTTAAATAATCAGAAAAAGCTTGGGCCGCACGTAAATTTTGAAAATGATGTAATGTGAACATAAATTAACTTTCCAATTTTTTAATATCTCTATTGCTAAAAGATATTTTGTTCTCTTGATTAAGAACCTTGAGTAATAACATTGAACGCTCGAGGCCATCTTGCGCCTCAAAAATGGCCGTTACACCTTGAAAAGAGCCACTTAAGATCTCAACTTTATCACCACTTTTTAACAGTGATTTTGTATCAACATCAAGGTCATTGATTGAGTGGCAGATATTTTCCAGTTGTTTGATCAGCTCAGGGGAAACTATAGCTATCTCCTTGCCAAATCGAACAAAATCATTAATACCGCGGGTAGAACGAATGCGACTGAAATTTCCATCTTTTTGATCAACAAAAATAAACAGATAACTGGGGAATAGCGCCTCTTCAATCGTTGTTTTTTTACCGCGAGTAATTTTTTCTTTACGAATTTTAGGGAAAAAAGAATGAACACCCTGATTTTCTAAGTTTTGCTGTGCGCGTAACTCTTCTCTACTTTTACAATATACAACAAACCACTGCTTACTCATTACCTTACCTTTTATACCAATCCGTAAAATTAACAGCCCTATTTTTGTTTTTGGAAGTGCGGTTTTAACCGCGCAATATCATAGGCGCGACTGAAGAACCAGGGTTCGCAGAGCTTACCCGCTCATAAACCTGAACTGGTGTTCAATTCGCCAAACTTCCACAAATAGAGGATAAGATTAAGCGGATTGCTATTGCATCCCTTAAAACCGTTTCAGGATACCGAAAACAGCTTAGCGATGCGAATAAAATAAAGTGTCATTGCTTTGGGGAGGTAACAATGTGCAATAGTGTCGGTGCAATGTGATCCAGAACACAGATTTCCACTACCCACCCGGGTGGTTTTTCATATGCCGCCTTGTAAAGGTCAAAATATAATCTAATTTAAGTACTGCATTTAATCACTTAGATGCGTTTAATCACTTAAAAGGAAGTTCAGATGTTTAATAAATTAATATACCGTTTGTTACTTGTTTCATCACTGTTTGTATTATCAAGCAGCCAGCAGGTTTTGGCTGCAGATAAAATTGTTGAACCGGCAGCCGCTTCGATGGAAATCTCCGAAAAAATAAATATCAATATAGCGAGCAGTAAGCAACTTGCTGCGATCAAAGGTATTGGCGATAAAAAAGCACAAGCTATTATTGATTACCGCCAAGAAAACGGTGTTTTTAGTAGCTTAGATGGGTTAACTAAAGTCAAAGGCATCGGTAAAAGCACCTTGAAAAAAATCGAAGCTTTTGTGACCTTGTAATCCCTCCAAAACTAGCCTCCCATCATTACGGTGGGAGGCCTAATACCAATCCGTTTAATATTATTCTCTATACATGGAAGTGCGACTTCAGTCGCGGCTATAATATTGCGCGGTTAAAACCGCACTTCCAAATGTAAATACAGATCAATTAGTTTTGCGGATTAATGGTATAAATAATAACTTATTCACAAATATCCCTTGTGCAGTTAATAAGTAAACATGTTTTGTTTGTTATTTATTCACTTTCATTTGTGGTGGATAATCCAGATCAACTAAGCCATATAAAAATTTATATTTAAATGATTATATCTAGTAAATTTCTTTCGAAAACGTTATATTCGCCATCAAATTTTTGCTTTTCAGACTCTGGGGTTCTGCAACCTAGTGGCGGTAGCGTGCCTGAAACTTTGTTTTTGAGTTGAAAGGCTGGATTTGTTTCTTCTGCTCAGCATCGAAATAGAGATGTTTAAATGATTTAATCATGGAAGGTAGAAATGCTGAAGCTCAATGCTGATTATTTAAGCTTAAACTCGCATGGTGGCTCAACTGGTGTGACGGGATCGTGCCATGAGTTGATCATTAATAAAAATTCAAGCTTACTGGTCGATTGTGGCTTATTTCAAGGTTTAGATACAAACGAGTCAGAGAAACCATGGCAGATCGGTTTTGATATCAGCAAGATTAAAGCCCTGTTAATTACCCACTGCCATATAGACCATGTAGGACGTTTGCCAGCACTGTTAGCGGCTGGTTTTGCAGGACCAATTTATTGCAGCAAAGCAACGGCACTATTATTACCTGTCGTTATAAAAGATGCTTTAAAAGTCGGCCTGACAAAAAATGAACGTCTAATAAACGCCGTTTTAGGGCGATTGGAAAAACAGCTCGTTGCTGTTGATTACGGAAAGTGGAACTTGTTAAATGGTTTCCCGAAAGCAGTTAAAATAAAATTCAAACCCGCTGGTCATATTATTGGCTCTGCTTATATCGAAATTTTAATCGCTGAAAACAGTGACAATAAAACTAAAAAAACAAAAACAGTATTTTCCGGCGATCTTGGCGCACCTTATACGCCACTGTTAGCCGCGCCAAAATCACCTTATCGATGTGACTGGCTTATTTTAGAAAGCACCTATGGCGATAAACAGCACCAACACCGCGCACAACGAACAAAAAATTTAAAAGCGGTTGTCGAAAAAAGCCTAAAAGATGGCGGAGCGATTTTAATACCCGCATTTAGTATCGGCAGAACACAGGAGTTACTCTACGAATTAGAAGAGATACTCCATAAAGTAAAACATAATAAAAATAGTCGCTGGCAGAGATTGCCGATTATTGTTGATTCGCCATTAGCGGCCAAGTTTACAAAAATGTATGGGCAGCTAAAACCTTTATGGGATAAAGAGGCGAAACGTAAAGTAAAAGCAGGCCGTCATCCACTAAATTTTGAAAACTTAATCACCATTGAAAGCCATCAGGATCATTTAGCATTAATCTCCCGCTTAGTTTCAACGGGTGAACCTGCAATCATT
>NZ_CEZLMY010000027.1:0-33417 GCF_983033635.1 Psychromonas sp.
CATCTAAGTACAATTTGGCTTGCTGATTTTGCATCTTGAAGTAACATGGGTATATGACCTGATTAACAGGTTTTATTTTCAGTATGCGTTTAAATAAACAATAAAACACAAATTTTAAGCATAGAAATTAACCAAGGGCAGGTTTACAATAGCCCTTCATATTTAAGGAGGCCAATCATGTTTAACCCGCAAAAATTAGAAGAGATCGCCAAACAAGTTAGTGATGCTATGCCTGCCGGCGTAAAAAGCTTCGGTGAAGAAGTCGATCGCAAAATCAAACAGGTATTACAAGCACAATTGGGTAAACTTGATATGGTTAGCCGTGAAGAGTTTGATGTGCAGACGCATGTGTTATTACGTACGCGTGAAAAGCTAGCGGAAATGGAAGCAAAGTTTGTTGAGCTTGAAAAAAAATTAGACCAAGCAACGATTGAAAAAGAAGACTGAGAAATACAATGAAAGAGCAATATTTAAAAAATGCCGAAATGTTTGTTGAACAAGTAACCAAGCAGGATGAATTGTTTGGTTTATTTGATGAAAAACAAGGGTGGGCAAACTGCCACGCACATGACAATAAAGATGCCCAAGCGGTTTACCTCTTTTGGTCAGAGCCGGCTTTAGCTGAAAAACTACAAAACGAAGAATGGGCCGATTATAAAGTTGAAGCGATTTCGCTTCCTGTCTTTTTAGAATCCTGGTTGGATGGAATGCAGAAACAACAGGTTTTTGCGGGGCTAAACTGGGATGAAAACTTATTTGGTTTAGAGATCGAAGCGATGGTGTTGAAAAATTCGCTTATTGAAAAAGAACAAGAGCTTAGTAAACAAGAAACAGCATAATATGAGATTATAAGCCGCAAAAAGTGAACCCTTTGCGGCTTATAGTTTAAACTGGGTAAGTAGTTACTCTTCCGGGTAGGTTCCCCAGCCGTCATAATCAATATCGAAAGACTGCGCAAGAATAAGCAGTTTTTCGACATCTTCCATTATCGCTTCTTCATCTAGGTTCATTTCGATAACCACATCAAAACTTAAAATAATTGAGCCATCTTCCAGTTCGAGTTCTTCAGGATCGGTGACTTCATAACCTTTTTTAAAACAAGCAACAGCCGCTTTTTCTAACACATCAAAATCAGTGCATGAAAGGTGATGCTCAATCATATAGACCGCATCCGGATTACTGCCATCTTCAAGAATAGCCTCAACAATTTCCTCTGTTTCTTCGTGAAACTCTTCTAGTAACTCTTTTAAATCTAATATTTTTTCCATTATAAATTCCTATTAACCACAACAATTTCGATTATTATCCGGACGTTTTACTTCTTTATTTAGTTGCTCGTACTTCTCTAACATAATGGCATGAGAGTCATTCATTAAACGGCGTATTTCACGTTTTTTATACTGTGTTATATCAATGGGCTCAAGCATCTCAACAATCACTTCTCCGTTATCCCAGCGGTTTAGTTTAACCTGCTGGTGGGTATTGGAAACAACGGTAGGGACGACATTAACACCCGCTTGTAATGCGGTATGAAACGCGCCCATTTTAAACGGCATTAAACCGCGGCCACGGCTGCGGGTACCTTCTGGAAAGATCCATACAGCCAGATCTTTAGCGCGCATCTGCTCAACAACATCAGTAATGGTGTTTTTTGATTTACTTTTATTATCTCGGTCGATCAAAATATTGCCCGTTAACCAGTAAATGATGCCGAAAAAGGGGATCCATACCAGGCTTTTTTTACCGATTGTTACCGAGCCAGGTTGCACTGCAGCCGTTGTTGTCAGCATGTCGCAGTTATTTTGGTGATTAGCGATATAGACAACCGAACCGTTGTTTTTCGCGCTTTCAGGAATGCGTACTGTTACTTTTAAACCCACTAATCGGGACATTTTGCTAAACAGCATGGCAAAATGGTAAGTGTTTTTAGGATTTCGCGGACTGAATAGGCAGTAAAAAATAGCATACACACTCATCAGTAACACACTTAAACTAATTAATATTAAACGAATAATATATAACATGATTTTTTAATTCTCTTTCTCAGATATAACTTCAATTTTATCAACACGCTGTAATCCGCGCGGCAGTTTATGACCACGACGTCCTCGTTCACCTTGGTAATGTGCCAAATCACTGGCTTTTAAGGTCAGTTTGCGTTTACCTGCATGCAGGGTTACAGAGCTTGATAGAGGGATAATTTGCAGCATAGTAACAAACTCTTCGCGCTTCGTCGCTTTTGCTGTGCTGATGTTAATCATTTTGTTGCCTTTGCCTTTACTTAAATTCGGCAAACTATCAACAGGGAATATTAACATGCGTCCTTCGTTACTGATGGTTAAACATAGATCGTCTTCATCAGCACTGAGTTTTTGCGGCGCCATTAACAGTGCATTTTCTGTTAGATTAATCAGTGCCTTACCATTTTTATTGCGGCTATTAATATCACTGAATTTGGCGATAAATCCGTAACCATGATCGCTGCTGATTATGTAACGATCTGGCTCATCTCCAATCAATGCACAAACAAAAGGCACGTTACTGTTTTGATTAAACCGGCCTGTTAGCGGTTCACCTTGAGAGCGGGCAGATGGTAATGAATGTGCATCTAATGAATAAGCGCGGCCTGTACTATCAATAAATATACAGCTTTGATTACTTCTGCCTTGCGTGCTGGTTAGGAATTCATCTCCGGCTTTGTAACTTAATGCATGTGCGTCGATATCATGTCCTTTTGCGGAGCGTACCCAGCCCTGGCTTGATAATACAACGGTAACGGCTTCACTTGGCGTTAACTCTTTTTCTGTTAACGCTTTTGCTTCTATGCGTTCGACCAGAGGTGAGCGTCTATCATCGCCATATTTTTCAGCGTCTGCTTTAAGCTCTTTCTTTACCAGTGTTTTTAAACGGCGATCAGAGCCTAATAAAAGCTCAAGCTTTTTCTGCTCGGCAGTTAACTCTGCCATTTCGCCACGAATTTGAATCTCTTCTAATTTGGCAAGCTGGCGCAGTTTAATTTCCAGAATAGCGTGCGCTTGTATTTCTGAAAGATTAAAGCGTGATATTAATTCTGCTTTCGCGTCATCATAGGTACGGATTATTTCAATCACTTCATCGATATTCAGATAAGCCGCTAATAAGCCTTCTAAAATATGCAAGCGGGCTAAAATTTTATCGAGGCGGAACTGTAAGCGACGGCGAACTGTGCTAACACGATATATTAACCATTCATTTAAAATTGTGACTAAACCTTTTACCTGCGGGCGCTGGTTGAGCCCAAGCATATTAAGGTTAACTTTATGGTTAACTTCAAGATCGGTTGAAGCAAAAAGATGATTCATTAGTGCTTCAATATCAATGCGATTAGAGCGTGGAATAATAACTAAACGAGTCGGATTTTCATGATCTGATTCATCACGTAGATCCGCGACCATCGGCAGTTTTTTATCCTGCATCTGTTTGGCAATCTCTTTGAGAATTTTTCCGCCGGAAACTCGATGAGGCAGGGCGGTAATCACTATTTCTCCGTTATCAACTTGATAAACAGCACGGCTTTTAAAACTGCCTCTTCCGCTTTGATAGATCTTTTTAATATCACGATTAGGTGTGATGATTTCAGCTTCTGTCGGGTAATCCGGTCCTTGTATAAAGCCCATTAAATCATCGAGATTGGCTTTGGGATTGTCAAGCAGATGAATACACGCATCGGCAACTTCGCGGGCATTATGGGGCGGAATATCGGTTGCCATCCCGACCGCAATACCGGTAATACCATTTAATAAAATATGCGGTAAACGTGCGGGTAATAAAACCGGCTCTTTCATGGTGCCGTCAAAATTGGGCTTCCAGTCTGTGGTGCCTTGAGATATTTCCGTAAGTAATACTTCTGAAAAAGCAGATAAACGAGATTCGGTATAACGCATCGCGGCGAATGATTTAGGATCGTCGGGGGCACCCCAGTTGCCTTGACCATCAATCAGAGGATAGCGGTATGAGAAAGGTTGTGCCATTAATACCATCGCTTCGTAACAGGCACTATCACCATGCGGGTGATATTTACCTAATACATCACCGACGGTGCGGGCAGATTTTTTATGCTTGGAAAGTGCGGATAAACCGAGCTCAGACATCGCATAAACGATACGGCGTTGCACGGGTTTTAAACCATCTCCGATATGAGGTAGAGCACGATCCATAATCACGTACATGGCGTAGTTGAGATAGGCATCTTCGGTAAATTTAGCAAGAGGGAGCTTTTCGATACCTTCTAAGCTTAAATCTAATACTTCACTCATGTTTTACAACCCTGTTTATCTGATAGTAGAAAAGGGCGTAGTATAGCGTAATTAAGGAGTGACGAAAAATTGTGAGGGCATGTTTAGCGGTGATTTGTGAAGAAAAAGCGGAGAAAAAATGCACGCTGTCATCATCGCGCATTTTTTAACTTATTTGTGTCTAAATTATAACTGAGAAAATGCTTTTTTAGCGGCGATTAAGGTATCTTCAATATCTTGATCGCTATGTGCTAATGATAAAAATCCAGCTTCAAATGCTGAAGGAGCAAGATAGATTCCCTGTTCGAGCATTAAGTGGAAGAATTTCTTGAATTTCTCTACATCACAAGCACAAACCTGTGCAAAGTTGCTTATCTGTTTTTCCTCTGTAAAGAAGAAACCAAACATACCACCGACATAGTTAACGGCTAATGGTACATTTTCCTCTTTCGCTACTTTTTGTAATCCAAGTGCTAACGTTTTAGTTTTTTCTGCCAGTTTTGCATATTCAGGAGTATCGAGTGCAGTTAATGCGGCGAGGCCTGCATGCATTGCAATTGGATTACCTGACAGTGTGCCCGCTTGATAAACAGGGCCAGTTGGTGCGATATGCTGCATCACTTTTTTACAGCCGCCAAATGCGCCAACAGGCATGCCGCCACCGATCACTTTTCCTAAGGTGGTTAAATCGGGTTTAATATCATAGTAAGCCTGTGCGCCACCCAGTGCCACTCGGAAACCTGTCATCACTTCATCTAAAATAAGTAACGCATCATTATTATCACAAATCTGACGTAAACCTTGCAAAAAGCCTGGTTGTGGCGGGATACAGTTCATATTGCCGGCTACAGGCTCAACAATAATACAGGCAATTTGTCCTTGGTATTCAGTAAACAGTTGCTGTACCGACTCAAGATCGTTATAGCTTGCTGTTAGTGTATGTTTTGCAAAATCAGCCGGGATGCCAGGTGAGCTTGGTTGACCTAAGGTTAATGCGCCTGAGCCTGCTTTAACCAGTAATGAGTCTGCATGGCCGTGGTAACAGCCTTCAAATTTGAGGATTTTATCGCGCCCGGTAAAACCACGTGCTAAACGGATGGCACTCATGGTTGCTTCTGTACCTGAGCTTACCATGCGCAGTTGTTCCATTGAGGGTACTAAGCTGCGTACCTTTTCTGCCATGGTTATTTCTATTTGGGTCGGGGCGCCAAAACTTAAACCATTTTCAGCGGCAGCTAAAACCGCCGCTTTAATATCTGGGTGGTTATGCCCTAAAATCATCGGCCCCCAAGAACCCACATAATCGATATATCTGTTATTATCGACATCATAAATATAAGCATCTTGTGCTTTTTCAATAAACAGTGGATCACCACCAACGCCATTAAATGCACGAACGGGGGAGTTTACACCTCCTGGGATGATTGATTGTGCTCGCTCGAAAAGCTGGTTAGATTTGCTCATGAAAGTCCTATTAATTAACAGTTTGGAAAATATATCTAAGCTACCTGAAGATGTATCTTCAAGTGGTTTGGCAGTATATGCAATATAGCAGATTCTGCTACTTGATAATAATTGCTATATTTATTCATATTATCAATACTTTTTTGCACTGCATCATGTTATTTTGAGTTGTTTGTTTTATATAATTACGTTCTTTTATTGTTTACTCCATTCTACCTTTTTAAAAGTTGTTTAAATTTGCATGAAAATAAGTATCCCTTTATTTCTTCTGAATTATTTCAAACGTTTTATTGAGCGTTTTTTTACCCGTAAAAGCAGCGCATTACTCATTTGGTTATCGGTGTTTATTGGTACCTTAGCGGGGGTAATGTCAGCATTATTTGATTACGGTATTATCTGGATTAGTGAAATGCGCCTGCAATTAATTGCAGCCTATAGCGATTCAGAAACACCATTGTGGCTAGTGGCAATTCCAATCTCATCAATGATGGCAGGTTTAGCCTTTTATCTTACCCATAGATTTGCCCCGGAGGCGGGGGGAAGTGGTATTCCTGAAATTGAAGGGGCGATGGAAGGTATGCGCCCTGTTCGCTGGAAACGTGTTCTCCCGGTTAAATTTTTTGGTGGTTTACTGGCCCTTGGTAGCGGTATGGCACTAGGGCGAGAAGGGCCTTCTGTGCAGTTAGGTGCAAATGTCGGACGTATGATCTCCGATCTTTTTAAAGTAGATAAAGTCGATAGCCAAGCTTTGTTAGCAGCAGGTGCTGCGGGTGGTCTGGCCGCTGCTTTTAATGCGCCACTGGCCGGAATTATGTTTGTTATCGAAGAGATGCGTTCTCAATTTAACTACAGTTTAACCTCTACCAAAAGTGTGTTTATGAGTGCGGTAATGGCTACAATCGTGATGCGTTTAATTTCCGATCAAGAGGCGGTCGTGCGTGTCACTCAATATTCACACCCGGCTCTGATGTCGCTGTGGTTATATCTGCTATTAGGTTTCTGTTTTGGTGTGATTGGTATTTTGTTTAATAAAATGGTGCTTTCTACATTAGATATGTACCTGTTTATTCATCAAAATCAGCGTTGGCGTTTTGTTGCTATTGGTTTGTTTTTAGGTGCTGGTTTTGGTGCGTTATCTGTTTTAGAGCCACAACTTGCATTTAGTGGTATTGAACTTATCCCTGAGGTTGAAGGAGGCCATTACCTTGCGGGTGGCCTGATGATTATTTTCCTGTTTCGCGTCTTAACCACACTGCTTAGTTTTGGCTCAGGTGCGCCGGGCGGTGTGTTTGCGCCAACCTTAGCGCTGGGCACGTTATTCGGTATGTTATTTGGTTTAGCTGCTCATGCGATGTTTCCTGATATTGTCACGGAAGCAGGCACGTTTGCGATTGCAGGTATGGGCGGATTGTTTGCTGCCACTGTACGCGCGCCAATTACCGGGATACTATTGGTGATTGAGATGACCAGCAATTATGAAATGATTTTACCATTAATCGTGACCTGTTTAGGCGCAACAATGGTTGCACAATCGCTTGGTGGCCGTCCAATTTATACGCAATTACTAGAGCGCACAATGAAACTGTCAATGCGCCGCAAACGCCAGGAGAAAACGCGTAAAGCGATGTTCCGAGTATTAGGTAAAGATAAATGATTTTCTCATATATTAAGGATGTTCAATGAGACGTTTAAAAAAAAGTTTCATCAAATGGATTGTTGTTTCGATGATCTGTTTATTGCTGGGTTTTTTACTGGGTAAATTTAAACAGGATATTTTGCGTGATTCACTGGCGTTAATGGAAACAGATTTGCAGACCATCAGCGCTGAGAAAGTTGAACTGTCTAAACAGGTTGCACGTATAGAAGCCCGATTACTGACAGATAACCAGACCATTAACCGATTAACTCAAGAGAATAAAAAAATTAATGAACAATTAAATTTGTCAGCAAATAAGTTGTATTTTTATGAGCGAGTTGTCGCACCTGAGATGGAATCTTCTGGTGTGAAAATATATTCATTCACTGTAGTGAAAAATGTTGAAACAGATCAATGGAATTATGAGTTGGTATTAATGCAGGCCCAAAAAGGGCGCCGCTTTTTAACCGGGCAGTTTGAGCTGACTTTCTCTGTTTTTGAGAATGAACATTTGAAAAATATCTCTTTAAGTGAGCTCAGTGAAACGGTTACATCGACTTTTAAATTCAAATATTTTCAGACAATTAATGGGGTTTTTAGATTAGCGCCTGAAATGACGGTTGATGAAGTTATTTTACAGGTAAATGTAACGGGAAATCGTTGGTATAAAGCGCAGCAGGTAGAGCAACGTTATGACTGGCAAGCGCTTATCGAAAAAGATGAAGGCAACTCAACAGAGTTTGATCTGGGAAGTTTACCCGATTTAAGTATAGGGAATTTAACTGGTCTGGTTAATCCATAGAAAGAGCAGAACTTCAGTTTTTGCCTCTCGACTTGCTCAATTATACATTTTCAAGTGGTTTGGATATAATGATGCATTATTCAAATTTTATAATACTTGAACTAATTGGTCGGGTATTGGATAATAAAGATAGAAATTGTATTAATTGAATACGCTTTCTATCAATCAGCTTACATTTTTAGAGGTTACCATGACATCCGAAGTCGAAATGGCATTGCCAATTTATTTTAGTGATAGTGCGGCAAATAAAGTAAAAGTTCTTATTGCTGAGGAAAAAAATCCAGCATTAAAATTACGAGTTTATGTGACTGGTGGTGGCTGTTCAGGGTTCCAATACGGTTTTACTTTTGATGAAAAAGTGAATGAAGGTGATACATTAATTGAAAACAATGGCGTGACCTTAGTGGTTGACTCGATGAGTTTGCAATACCTGGTTGGTGGCACTGTCGATTATATTGACGGTTTAGAAGGTTCGCGTTTTTTAGTTAACAATCCAAATGCAACGGCAACCTGTGGTTGTGGTTCGTCATTCTCAGTGTAAATTTCTTTCGCTTGAACTGTGAAGTTTTTTAATCTCCCAAATTAAAACTTCACAGCTCTTCTTTGCTGAAAAAAGATAGTTCCCCCTACAAAACCGACAGTTCTCGCTCGCATCCCTCTTTTATTGCTATACCATTACAATGTTAATTTTTATTATTTGTTGAGGTTTGCTTATGTTTGTGCGTTTATTCCATTATTTTGCTTTACGACCTTATTGGATTGCGTTGTTGATTACAGGGCTACTGTTGTTTTGGATGTTATTAAGCCCAGCCGAGAGCCTGTTAAGCGAAGCACAAACTGCAGCTAATCAAGAAAACTTACCAAAGGTACAAACGACACATTTTAAACCTCAAAAAATGACTAAGTTTTTAACTTTATATGGAAGAAGTGAAGCTAACAGTCGCGCCGTTATCCGCGCTGAAATTGCGGGGGAAATAGTCGGTGTATCTACTAAAAAAGGGCGCTATGTAAAGCGTAATGCAGGCTTGGCAAATATTGAAAAAAATGAATTGCCGCAACGCCTAGCGCAAACTGAGGGGTTACTTGCAGAGCGTCTGTTAAATTATAAAGCGGTTAAATCATTAAATGATAAAGGGCTGCAAGGCCGGGTTCGTTTAGCAGAAGTTAACAGTTTACTGTTAGCGGCTAAAACTGGTGTTAAACAGCTGCAATTACAATTAGAGCGTACGAATATAGTGGCACCTTTCTCGGGGATTTTGCAGGAGCAATTTGCAGAACAGGGTGATTATCTGCAAGTGGGGGATGCAATTTTTAGTTTAGAAAATATCGATCCTATCGTTATTCGTGGGGATGCGACTGAGCATTATATTAATCAGTTAAAACTGGGGCAGAATATTTCAGCGACTTTACTTTCCGGAGAGAAAATTTCAGGGAAAATTAGCTATATTGCGTCCTTCGCTGATCCTAAAAGCAGTACTTTCCGCATTGAAGCAGAATTTCCTAATCCTGATTTTAAAATCTTTTCCGGCATTAGCGCTAAATTATCAATTCCTCTCTACCCTGTTGAGGCAATTTATGTATCACCTTCAGCTCTGGCAATGGACGAGCAGGGCAACTTAGGCATTAAGTTGGTGAAAGATGGAATTGTTGTCTTTAAAGGTATTAATCTTGTTGAAGCCGATAATGATGGTGCCTGGTTATCAGGCTTTGAAGGTTCAGTTGATATTATTACTTTAGGACAGGGCTTTGTTAAACCCGGCGACCGCGTAGAAGCCATTGCGGTGGAGAAATAATCATGAAAACGATTATTGAAGGTTCGTTATCACGCAAACGTGCGCTGTTAATGCTGTTAGCTTTTTTATTGATCGCTGGACTTTCCGCCTATATCAATGTTCCAAAAGAGTCTGATCCCGATATTCCCATTCCCTTTATCTATGTTTCTGTTGGCCACGAAGGGATCTCCCCTGAAGATGCAGAACGCTTATTGTTGCGCCCGCTTGAACAAGAGTTACGTGGCATTGAGGGCATTAAAGAGATGAAATCAACCGCTAGCTCTGGTCATGCTTCAGTTGTGATGGAGTTTTATATTGATATCGATATTAAAGACGCATTGACTGATGTGCATGAAAAAGTGGATCAGGCAAAGGGGAAACTGCCGCAGGAAAGTGATGATCCGATTGTAAAGCAGGTGACTCTCGCCACAGAGAATCCTGCCCTTACTATTTTATTATCGGGCAGCGCGCCAGAGCGGGCGATGATTACACTGGCTAGAGAGATGCAGGATAAGTTAGAAGGTTTTGCTGAAATTCTTGAAGTTAATATTGGTGGCGATCGTGAAGATATGGTGGAAATATTGGTTGATACTTTGCTGATGGAAAGTTATCAGCTGGATATGAGCGATATTTACAACCTAATTTCACGTAATAATCGATTGGTTGCGGCTGGTGTGATGGATACGGGAAAAGGGCGTTTTCCGATTAAAGTGCCCGCCGTTTTTTCAACCATTAAAGATGTGCTGTCGATGCCGATAAAAGTGTCGGGAGATAAAGTGATCACCTTTGCTGATGTCGCACAAATTCGTCGAACTTTTAAAGATCCATCTAGTTTTGTTCGGGTTAACGGTTTACCGACCATCTCCCTGGAAGTGGTAAAACGTCCGGGGGAAAACATTATTTATACGGTGGATAAAGTGAAAGCCCTAGTTGATGAAAATCGTCAGTTTTGGCCAAATAATATTCAAGTTAGTTATGCTGGCGACAGTTCAAAAGATGTTAAAACCATGCTTAATGATCTGCAAAATAATGTGTTGAGCGCGGTGTTATTAGTGGTTATTGTGATTATTGCAGTACTCGGAATGCGCAGTGCTATTTTAGTCGGTATTGCTATTCCGGGCTCTTTTTTAACGGGTATTTTGGTGCTTTGGATGTCAGGGATTACAGTTAATATTGTGGTTTTATTCGCACTGATTATGGCAGTGGGCATGCTTGTTGACGGCGCAATTGTTGTTACTGAGTTTGCAGATCGAGAAATGAGCGCGGGTGTAAAGCGTCATAAAGCTTACCTGGATGCGGCTAAACGTATGGCATGGCCGATTATCGCCTCAACTTCAACAACCCTAGCCGCCTTCGCACCACTACTGTTTTGGCCGGGTATTACGGGCGAGTTTATGAAATATTTGCCGCTGACCTTAATTGCAACATTAACTGCGTCATTGTTAATGGCACTGATTTTTATTCCCGTATTAGGCAGTGTATTTGGTAAACCGCGTGTACTTTCTGAAAAAGAGCAAAAAAATGCAATTATCGCAGATCAAGGGGATCTCTTAACCCTTACGGGGTTTACAGGCGTTTATGTAAAAATATTGTACAAAGCGATTAAAAGCCCATGGTTAGTCTTATTACTGGCTTCGGTTATTGCTATTTCGGGTGTGGCTTTATTTGTAAAATCTAATCTCGGCGTTGAATTTTTTCCTGATGTAGAGCCTCCCGGAATTAGTGTTAAAGTGCGTTCATATGGCGATTTTTCTATCTATGAACAAGACGATATTATGTCAACCATTGAGCAGAAAATATTACCGCTCAGTGATGAAATTGATACGCTATATGTCAAAACCGGTGATGCAACAGGGGATTTAGTCGGTAATATGCGCATTAATTTAAGTGACTGGCAAGATCGGCGCAGCGCTAATGAAATTATTGCAGATATTAAGCAACGCACTGAAGATCTGCCCGGTGTTGAAATTGAGCTGAAAAAAGATCAGGCAGGTCCGCCAACGGGAAAAGATCTGCAAATCGAAATTAGTTCACGATTCCCGCAGTTGCTGCAAGTAGCGGCAGATAAATTACATCAAACCTTGATGGAAAAAAGCTATTTTATAAATATTGAAGATGATGGCGCAAAACCGGGTATTGAATGGAAGTTTAAAATAAACCGTGCCGATGCGGCGCGTTATGGTGCTGATGCGACCTTATTAGGCAGCAGTGTACAATTTCTGACTAATGGTTTGATGTTAGGCACTTACCGGCCCGATGATGTTGATGATGAGTTAGATATTCGTGTTCGTTATCCTGAAAATGAACGCAGTTTAAGTAAACTTGCAGAGCTTCGTTTACAAACGGCAGCAGGGCAAGTGCCAATCAGTCATTTTGTTACACTATTACCATCACCCAAGCAATCCTCTATTAAAAAAGTGGACGGCCGTATTGTGATGACAGTTAGTGCTGATATGGCCCCTGGTTATAACTTAAGTTTGATTTTGCCAGAGCTTGAAAAAGAGCTTCCTACCTTAGGACTGGATCCGCGCGTCAGTCTAAAACTGCGCGGTCAAAATGAAGATCAGCAAGAAGCTGAAAGTTTCTTAAAAAATGCCTTTATGGTGGCATTAGCTATTATGGCATTGATTTTGGTATTGCAGTTTAACTCTTTTTATCAAGCTTTTTTGATTTTGAGCGCGGTTGTTTTTTCCACAGCAGGGGTGTTTGTCGGTTTATTCTTTAGCCAAAGTGCCTTTGGTATTGTAATGTCCGGTATTGGTGTTATCGCCCTGGCGGGGATCGTGGTTAATAATAATATCGTTTTAATTGATACTTATAATGTTTTAAAAGGGCAAGGCATCAATACTCATGATGCGATATTAAGAACCGGTGCACAACGTATTCGTCCCGTACTTCTGACCACTGTGACAACGATTTTAGGACTGATGCCAATGGTCTTAAAAGTGAATCTGGATTTTTTCACAAGAACGGTTGAGTTCGGCGCACCATCAACGCAATGGTGGGCACAACTGGCTACTGCTATTGCAGGCGGTTTAACTTTTGCGACCTTGCTGACACTTATTTTAACCCCTTGCTTGTTAATGATTGGGCACAAGTCATCCGTTGCACTCTGCGCATTAATTGCACGATGTTCAGGTGAAAATCAAACACTTAAAAGCTAACAAATAATATAGTTACTGACGCTTAATGAATTAAAGGGCAACTTGCATCCTTTAGTGAAGAGGGGGTAAAATTCTTAAACTTTTAGTTTTGGGGTTTATATCCAAACTGCTTATTTAGAATTTGCACCATAATAAAAAATGGTGCAAGAATCCTTTTTTGTAACGGACAACGAAAAAATGTTAGAAAACTTCATCTATATTTTCGATATGCTCGGTACCATCGCCTTTGCAATATCAGGGGTGTTAGTGGCTACTCGCTTACGCATGGATCCTTTTGGAATAACCGTACTTGCCGGCGTGACTGCGATTGGAGGCGGCACCCTGCGCGATATGATGATGGGCTCAACCCCTGTATTTTGGATTATGGATAATACTTATATCTATGTGATTTTATTAACTGCTTTATTAAGTGTATTGTGGTTACACCGTATTCATCGCTTTCCTGCCTATTTATTGCCCACTTTAGATGCATTTGGGTTGGCAATCTTTACGATTATTGGCGCACAAAAAGCCCTTTCATTTGGATTCAGCGGGCCTGTTGCGATTGTGATGGGCTGTGTTACCGGGGTCGTCGGAGGGATGATCAGAGACATCTTAAGCGGTCAGATTCCATATATTTTACAGAAAGAGATTTATGCAACCGCTTCAATTTTAGGGGCTATCTTATATGTTATCTGTGGTTTCTTGGAATTAGGATCTATTTTTTCCATGGTCATCGCTATTTTAGGCACTCTGTCGTTACGTTTATCTGCTATTTATTGGCACCTTTCATTGCCGGTATTTAGTGATGGTCGATAAGCGTAAGCTTAACGACACTTAGTTAATAGATTATTCTGTGACTAACGGAAAGTTAAGCGCTTGCCATAAATTGATATGCCCTCTTAAATCCATTAACTGATTAAAGCCTAAATCCTGTAAAGTCTGGTAGGCAATGCGAGCGCGCCTGCCAGAGCGACAATAAATAACAACATCTTCTGTTTTGTATTTTTCAATCAGTGCTTTGTGTTGAATAAGTTGATTATACGGGATGTTCAGCGCACCCTGGATATGTCCCTGTAAAAACTCCTGTTCACTTCGCACATCTAAAATTACTGATATTTTCTGAGACGCTATATTGTCAAGTAATGCCTGAGGCTCAATTTGAGCAATTTTAGCTTGAGCATAGGCGCTAAATAGTAAAAGAGTGGCTATTCTTATCAGATAGACTAATTTCATGTAATCCCCTAAAAAATTGGTTTGTTAATCGTATCGCTTTCGTTAAGTGTAAAACACGATGGTGGTCGTGTGGTTGATTGCTTTATTGTTCAGTGTGATGTGGAGTGTAGTATGTTTTCTAAAGCTAATGGTAAACCAGATAAATTAGGTGTGACCTATACCGACAAAGGTGCAAACTTTTGTATTTATGCGCGTCTGGCTGAAAGCGTTGAACTGTTATTTTTTGATCACAAAGATGCAACAGCACCTAGCGATACTTTTGAATTTTCAGTTAATGATAATCGCACGGCTTTTTACTGGCATATTTTTATTGAAGATGTAAAACCGGGGCAGCTTTATGGTTTTCGTGTAAACGGGCCTTATCGTCCTTATGAAGGAACGGCCTTTGCCCCTGAAAAAGTGTTATTAGATCCTTATGGTTTATTGGTTGAACGCGGTGATAACTTTTCTCGTGATGCAGCTATAGGGTGTGGCTCAAACGTCGATAAATGTTTAAAAAGTGTGGTTGTGGATATCGACGATTACGATTGGCAGGAGGATTCGCATCCGCGTCACTCTTTTGCTAAAAGTGTTATTTATGAAATGCATATAGGCGGTTTTACTCGCCATCAAAGCTCGAACATCGCTAAAAATAAACGCGGGACTTACGCTGGGATTATTGAAAAAATACCCTATTTAAAAGAGCTGGGTATTACAGCGGTTGAATTGATGCCTGTTCATCAGTTTGATCCCAGCGAACATCATGCAGGACTTGTTAATTATTGGGGGTATAGCCCGTTATCTCTGTTTTCCCCGCACCGTGAATATAGTTCAGATAAATCCAAATTTGGCCCGATTAATGAATTTAGAGATATGGTTAAAGCCTTACATGCAGCTGATATTGAAGTGATTTTAGATGTGGTTTACAACCATACCGCAGAAGGTGGTGAAAATGGGCCTACTTATTCATTTCGTGGTTTTGATAACGGTGATTATTACATTTTATCTGCAGACGGACAGCATTATATGAACTTCAGTGGTTGCGGTAATACCCTTAATGCTACGCATTCCGTGGTGAGACGTATGATCCTTGACAGTTTACATTTTTGGGTAGAAAAAATGCATGTTGATGGTTTTCGTTTTGATTTAGCCTCCATTTTATCTCGTGATGAGTCTGGCCATCCGATGCCTAGTCCGCCTACTTTATGGAGTATTGATACCGATCCAATCCTTTCTCCTGTTAAGCTGATTGCCGAAGCATGGGATGCCGGTGGTTTATATCAGGTTGGTAGCTTGGCCGGGCAACGCTGGCGTGAATGGAATGGCCATTTTCGAGATGATGTGCGTCGCTTTGTGCGAGGCGACAAAGGTATGGTAAGTAAATTTGCTTCTCGTTTAATTGGCAGTCCGGACATTTACGGTAAGCATAACTTTGAGCCGGAAAAATCGGTTAACTTTATTACCTGCCATGATGGTTTTACCATTAATGATCTGGTCAGTTACAACCAAAAGCACAATTTGGCTAATGGTGAGAATAATCAAGACGGATGCGATCATAATTTTAGCTGGAATCATGGTGTTGAAGGTGAAACGGATGATCCTGAAATTCTTCTGTTACGTAATCAGCAGATAAAAAATATGATGACAATCAACCTTCTTTCATTAGGTACCCCTATGATATTAATGGGAGATGAAATAGCTCGCACACAAAAAGGCAATAACAATGGCTATTGCCAGGATATCCCGGATTTTTGGTTTAACTGGAATAAAATTGAAAAGAACAGAGAGCTGTTTCGTTTTATTAAGGCATTAATTGAGCAACGCACTTTTGATGCGCCACACCTTAAAAGCACAAGTCGCTACTCTTTACATGAAATTATTCAGCAATCTGGCATTCGTTGGCATGGAACGAAAGTGAATAGGCCTGATTGGACCGATAGTTCACACTCGATCGCGATGGAAAGTAAACACCCGCATTCATCCGTTGTCTCTTATGTTATTTTTAATGCTTTTTGGGAAGCGCTTAACTTTGAGTTACCCATATCTGCAAGTGGAAAATGGTTGCGCATCGTTGATACTTCGTTAGCTGATGGTAAAGATATTTATATAGAAGGAGATAAAAAACAGTGGTTTAACAATGAATATCTTGCTGCGCCACGTTCTGTGGTGATTTTGATTGGATAAATGGCGAGTGATTGATAAAATCTCTAAAAGTCATCACAATGCTATCAAAGTGTTTTTTGAAACAGGTAAATAAATGGAAGTTGTACAAGATTCAAAACAATTAGTTAATTGGTTCCGTAGCTCAGCACCTTATATCAATGCACACCGCCATAAAACATTTGTTTTAATGGTTGGTGGAGAAGCATTAGAAACAGATAATTTTCAACATATTATCAACGATATTGCACTGTTAAACAGTTTAGGTGTCAAGCTTGTATTGGTACATGGCGTGCGTCCGCAAATTCAAAAGCAACTCGATTTACATGGTCATAGCAGTCAATTCCACCATGATTTACGCATTACTGACGATAAAAGCTTAGCGTTAATTAAGCAGGCTGTCGGTGCTGTGCAAATTGAATTGCAAGCCCGTTTATCAATGGGACTTGCAAACTCACCTATGCAGGGTGCCAGTATTCGCACTGTGGTTAGCAATGTGGTCACAGCGCAACCGATTGGTATTAAAGATGGCATTGATTATTGTCATGCTGGCAAGGTCAGAAAAATTGATGTTGAAGGGATAAAAACGCAGCTTGAATCCGGGGCAATTCCGGTTATTTCACCACTTGGTTATTCCGTGACAGGTGAGGTTTTTAACCTCCTTGCCGAAGAGGTCGCAACCCAAGTAGCAATAGGTTTAGAAGCTGATAAATTAATTGGCTTTTGCTCTAATACCGGTGTTTTAGACGAGCAGGGCAAAGTGATTTCTGAGCTTTTGCCTGAGCAGGCACAGCAGCATATTGATTTTATGGAGAAGGAAGCAGGGCAAGTATCAGGCACATTACGATTTTTACGTGCGGCTGTTTCTGCTTGTAAAGCAGGGGTTAAACGAAGCCATTTGATCAGTTATTATCAAGAGGGAGCACTGTTAAAAGAGTTGTTTACACGAGACGGGGTTGGCTCTCAGATTGTAAAAGAGAGTTATGAGCGCATTCGCACTGCTACCATTGACGATATTGGTGGTTTATTAGAGCTGATTGAACCACTTGAAAAACAAGGTATTTTAGTTAAGCGTTCACGAGAGTTATTAGAAAATGAAATTGAACATTTTCAAATTGTTGAGCGCGACGGCATGGTTATCGGTTGTGCTGCGCTTTATCCCTTTAAAGATGAAAAAATGGGCGAGCTTGCTTGTTTAGTAAGTCATCCCAAATACCGTCGCAGCGCACGTGCCGACAATTTAGTTGAACATGTTGAGCGTAAAGCAAGGGAATTAGGTTTAGAATCTGTTTTTGTTTTAACCACACAAAGTATCCATTGGTTTAGAGAGCGAGGTTTTCAGTTTGCTGATATTAGTGAGTTACCTTCCTCTAAAAAAGAGTTGTATAACCTGAAACGTAATTCGAAAGTTCTAGTTCGTAAAATTCGTTAAATTTAATAATGAAGGAACATCTACTTATGTTTTTGTTTAGCAAGTTAATGCGTAGTACAACGCTAACTGTGTTTTTATTACTGCCTTTTACAACTAGCCAGGCAAAAATCCAATATGTAACAATCGGTACGGGGGGCATAGCGGGAGTTTATTACCCGACAGGAGGCGCTATATGCCACCTGACGAATCAAAGTCGAAGTACAGATAAATTTCATTGCGAAATTAAAAGTACACCAGGCAGTATCTATAATATAGCGGGCGTTCGATCTGGTGAATTAGACCTTGGTGTTGTTCAGTCTGATTGGCAGTATCACGCTTATAAAGGATCTAGCCGTTATGTTGAGCAAGGTGAATTTAAAGCGTTACGCTCTCTTTTTTCAGTCCATGCAGAACCTTTTACTGTGCTATCTCGAGCAGATTCGAATATTAGTTTTTTTGATGATTTAAAAGGAAAACGCGTTAATATTGGTAGTCCCCATTCAGGTCAACGTGCAACCATGCAGGTGCTTTTAGATCTTTATGGTTGGGAATTAACTGATTTTGCAACTGCTCTAGAATTAAATCCAAGTGAGCAGGCACAAGCATTGTGCGATGATAAAGTGGATGCAATTATTTATGTGGTCGGTCACCCCAACAGTTCGATTAAAGAAGCTTCTGGGGCATGTCAAACTAAGTTAGTTAATGTGTCAGGTGATAAAATTTCGGCATTAATTAATAATACAAGTTATTACCGTAAAGCGGTTATTCCAGGAGGAATATACCGTGGTAGTGAGCACGATACTGTCACTTTTGGTGTTGGCGCGACGATTATAGCTACAACAGAGCTGGCGGATGATATTGTTTATCAGCTGGTAAAGTCAGTGTTTGAAAATTACGCTGAATTTATTCAACTGCACCCCGCTTTTAACGAGTTGAATAAACATGGCATGGTCAGTGACTCATTAACCGCACCACTGCATCCCGGCGCAGTTCGTTACTATAAAGAGGTCGGTTTAATAAAGTAATCATCCACCAAAAAACGATTAATCACCCACTTTTCTGGGTGATTAATAACCCTCTTTTTAAGCGTCTCGCTCGCAATTTCAAGCAAATGCACTTGCCTAAAACAGTCAATTTCGCCATACTGGTCGATTGATTTTGGTTTTGGACACTTTATAGTCAGCTGAAAATGCAGGAATCTGCGTTGTTTAGCGGCTTGTTTATAAAAAGGAATGGTAATGAATAAGATCTTTAAAAGCTCATTATTGGGCGCATTAGTTTTATCAACCACGATAGTAACTGCTGCAGAGCAAAAATTTGTGACAATCGGTACTGGCGGACAAACTGGTGTGTATTACGTTGTCGGCCAGTCTATTTGTAAACTGGTTAACCGCGGCATTAAAGATCACAATATCAAATGTAATGCACCTTCTACAGGCGGCTCTGTTGCTAACATCAACGCAATCGGCGCAGGCGAGCAGGATATGGGAGTTGCACAGTCTGACTGGCAGTACCATGCCTATAACGGTACAAGCAAATTTGAAGGTAAAGGTAATGAAGAACTGCGCGCGTTATTCTCAGTTCACCCAGAACCGTTCACTTTAGTTGTACGTGCTGACTCCGGTATTAACAGTTTTGATGATTTAAAAAATAAACGTGTCAATGTTGGTAATCCTGGTTCAGGCACACGCGGCACAATGGAAGTTGTAATGGCTGCCAAGCATTTAGCAATGAAAGACTTCAGCCTTAAATCAGAACTAAAAGCCGCTGAAATGTCGGCCGCATTATGTGATAACAACTTAGATGCGATTACCTACACTGCAGGTCATCCCTCTGGTGCCATCAAAGAAGCAAGTGTATCTTGTGATTCTAAAATTGCTCCGGTTACCGGTCCTGAAGTTGATAAACTGATTGCTGATTTTCCTTTTTATGCACCGGCAGTTATTCCCGGCGGCATGTACAAAGGTACAGATCAGGATGTTAAAACTTTTGGTGTAGCAGCGACATTTGTCAGCTCAACTAACACAGATGATGAAACTGTTTACCAGGTTGTTAAAGCAGTCTTTGATAACTTTAAACGTTTCAAAAAATTACACCCTGCGTTTGCTCACCTAAATGAAAAAGATATGATCAGCAACGCATTGTCTGCACCACTGCATGACGGTGCTGTTAAATATTATAAAGAACGCGGCTGGATGTAATTCTTCCTTAAATTTATCTGCCTGATGTAGTTTGGGTATAGTAATAACAAAGGCAGTTGATGATTCACTGCCTTTTGTCTTTTCAGTCAATATAGAAGTTTTTATGCGCGAAACAATACATATAATGGATGATAATGAGCTGCAGGAGCTCGTTGAACAAACAGAAACCGGCGGGCGTCATGTAGTCGGCGGAGTTAAGAAATTAATCACAGTGACTGCGATTGCCTGGTCTTTATTCCAGCTTTATTTTTCCTCCCCTGTGCCTTTTATTTTCCAGCAGTTTATCAATGACCTCGGGTTAGACCTGACAGTTGTATTTGATGATACAAAAGCACGATCTATTCATTTAGCTTTTGCACTGTTTCTGGCTTTTTTATCTTACCCTGCGTTTAAAAACTCTAACAAAGCTATTGTCCCTGTCGGAGACTGGATTTTAGCTTTGTTAGGGGGATTTTTAGGCGCGTATTATTTTATTTTTTACGACGGCATTGTACAGCGGGTTGGTATTCCTAATCAGATGGATATTTTTGCCGGTGTAGCAGGTATCTTAATACTGTTAGAAGCAACGCGAAGAAGTCTCGGCGCACCATTAGCAGTCATTGCACTGATTTTCTTATCGTTTAACTTTATGGGGCCACATTTACCGCAGCTGCTTGCACACAATGCTAATAAGATCACCACCATAGTTAACCAGCAGTGGATCACTACTGAAGGGGTGTTTGGTATTGCACTTGGCGTATCCACCAAGTTTGTATTTTTGTTTGTCCTGTTCGGTGCACTTTTAGATAAAGCCGGCGCTGGTAATTATTTTATTAAAACTGCCTTTTCTTTACTTGGCCACTTACGAGGCGGTCCGGCTAAAGCTGCTGTTATTGCATCGGGACTGACCGGTTTAATTTCAGGCTCATCGATTGCGAATGTTGTTACAACCGGTACCTTTACTATTCCGATGATGAAAAAAGTCGGTTTTAGTTCTGAAAAAGCCGGTGCTGTTGAAGTTGCTTCTTCAGTTAACGGGCAGATCATGCCGCCGGTAATGGGAGCTGCCGCTTTCTTAATGGTTGAATATGTCGGCATTACCTATTTCGAAGTGGTTAAACACGCAATAATACCGGCACTTATTTCCTATATCGCACTGGTATATATTGTTCATTTAGAAGCAATGAAAGCCGGTATGCACGGTTTAGAAAGGGCGAAACAGCCGCCTGCTCTGCTGATGCGTTTACGTAACAGTGCATTGATTGTTTTCTCTTTCTGTCTGTTATCACTGCTCGTTTATTACGGTTTAGGCTGGATTAAATCCTTTGCCGGAGATGCGTCGTTTTATGTGGTTGCTGTCTTAATTGCACTGGCATATATCGGCATTGCTTACTGGTGTGCCAGGTTTCCAGAACTTGAACTGGAAGATGCCAACGAACCTATCGTTCATCTTCCGCCGGTAAAAGAAACGGTGAACTCAGGTTTACACTTTTTATTACCTGTTATTGTTTTAATCTGGTGTTTAATGATTGAGCGCCTTTCTCCCGGTACATCTGCCTTTTGGGGAACAGCGGTATTAGTGGCAATTCTGTTGACCCAGAAAGCCCTGTTTGCTTACTTTCGAGGTGAAAATCATTTAGCCGCGCAGTTCAAAGCAGGAGTTAACGATCTCTTTGAAGGTTTGGAGATCGGTGCTAAAAATATGGTCAGCATAGGTATTGCTACCGCAACGGCCGGTATTATTGTCGGTGTTGTTGCGTTAACCAATGTTGGTGCGCCTCTGGCCGATATTGTTGAGATAATATCAGGCGGTAATATCTTATTAATGCTGATTTTTGTTGGTATCTTAAGCCTTATTTTAGGTATGGGACTACCAACTACAGCAAACTATATTGTTGTTTCATCGCTGTTAGCCTCGGTTATCGTTGAAGTAGGGCAGCAGAACGGTCTGATTGTGCCGTTAATTGCGGTGCATCTGTTTGTCTTTTATTTCGGAATTATGGCCGATGTAACGCCTCCTGTCGGGCTGGCTTCTTTTGCCGCTGCGGCTATTTCCGGCGGCAAGCCGATTAAAACCAGTGTTATTGCATTCTTTTACAGTCTGCGTACCGCTATTTTACCTTTCCTGTTTATTTTCAATACTGATCTGTTGTTAATTGATGTGAGCTGGATGCAGGGGATCGGGGTTTTTATTATAGCCTCCGTTGCTATTCTTATTTTTACCGCGGCTACGCAGAAATACTTTTTTGATGACTGTAGCTGGCTGGAGGTGATGGCAATGCTGCTGATTGCATTTGCGCTGTTCCGCCCGGCTTATTTTATGGAAAGGATATCTCCCTCTTACGTGAAAATTGAGCCTTATAACCTTGTTTCCGAGCTGCAGCATGCACACAGCACGCGTGATTTGAAAATGAAAGTTAGCGGTTTAAGTGATATCGGCGAACCTGTGACCTTTTATGTTCACCTGCCGATACAGGGTGAATCTGGTGAACAACGCTTAAGTAATATGGGGCTGACCCTGATAGATAATGACGGCAGCATGATTATTGATGATGTTGCTTTTGACAGTCCGGCCGCCGCTATGGGACTTGACTGGGATCAGACAATATTATCGGTGGAGATGCCCGTCGAAGGCGCACTGGCTAAAGAGTGGTTATATATTCCGGCACTGCTGATGTTATGGGGAATTGCGCTGATACAGATCCGCCGCCGCAGGGCCATGATAATTAAATTAGCGATGGATTAAATTACTGACAGCAGCTCTGTTAAACAGGTGATCACTGTTGAGTGTTCACCTGCTGTCTGTCTAATCTAAAAACGGGGCTTTTTAATTTTTTAGGGAAAGTATTCGCTATTTTTTGTGGTTACATAAGCCATCAACAGGTTCACCGTAAAGGTAAAGGCTATGGTTGGTGAGCTCAATACCATATTTTTCAGCAATCAGTTTTTGTTGTTTTTCAATTAAATCATCGTTAAATTCAATCACTTCACCACATTTTAGGCAAACAAGGTGATCGTGATGCTGCTGATTAGCAAGTTCAAATACTGATTTTCCACCTTCAAAATGATGACGAGTAACAATACCTGCATCATCAAATTGATTTAATACGCGATAAACCGTTGCGACACCAACTTCATCTCCCTGCTCGAGCAGTTTTTTATAAAGATCTTCAGCACTAGTGTGCTGATTCTCAGGTAGTTGAAGTAAACGTAAAATTTTCACTCGTGGAGAGGTTACTTTTAATCCAGCATCTTTTAATGCTTCGTTTTCTAAAGGCATGATAATTCCCTAACGGTTTGGCTCTATTAATACTAGTCAGCAAGCTCAGCTAAGCACATCTCATCATAAATCTGTTTTGTCCATGCTTTAACACGTGATTCAGTTAATTCAGGTTGGCGATCTTCATCAATACCAAGGCCAATGAAATTATCATCATCAACCAGTGCTTTTGATGCTTCAAATTCATAACCTTCAGTTGGCCAGTTACCAACAATAACCGCACCTTTACTTTCTACAATATCGCCAAGCTGGCCCATCGCATCAAGGAAGTATTCTGCGTAATCTTCTTGATCACCACAGCCAAAAATAGCCACTAACTTGTCGCTGAAATCGATATCTTCTAAATCAGGGAAAAAATCATCCCAATCACATTGTGCTTCACCGTAGTACCAAGTTGGAATGCCGAATAAAAGCAAGCTGTATTCCGCAATTTCTTCTTTGCTACTTTTAGCGATATCCTTTACTTCAACTAATTTTTTTCCCAACTCTTTTTGGATCATTTTTGCAACGGCTTCAGTGTTACCTGTGTCACTACCAAAAAAAATACCTACGCTTGCCATAGTCGATTACCTTTATTAATAAATTAATTTAACTGTGCGTGAAGTAGCTGATTAATCAGCTCACCACGACTAATTTCTTGCTCTTGTGATAGCTTATTGAGTGCTTCAAATAATTGCCTATCAACTTTTAACTCAATACGTTTTAAACCTTTCTGCTTATCTCGTAGTGTCTGTTTCTGCTTATTAATCTTAAGCTGGACTTGACGAGAGTGCGGGTTGCTTTTAGGCCGACCAAGACGTACCTCATCAGCAAAAAGATCGTCAGTAATACGATCAAATGATTCTTTTGCCATTTTTTTTACCTAAAAGTATCTATTGTTACTTGTGACTTATCACTAACCAATGCCATTACTGGTCCAGATGATTTCGATGATCGCTTTAGAGATAAAGCCGATACAACCAAAAAAAAGTACCGACCAAACAACGTTACGTCCGAATTTAGGCACATCACTGCGTTTTAATACATCTTGAATGGAAAGCCCTATCAACAAAAAAAGCAGGAGATAAAAACCATAAAGGCCAATAATCTCGATTTGTTCTGTATATTCTTGCAGCATAGTACAGGCTTCATTCAAAAAGAGGAATATAACATAAACGCGAATACTCAGCGATTTATTTATACCCGTTATCAATCAAAATGCATTTATCAGTCGCTAGCTCGGACACCAAGACAAGGCGCAACATGATGACAATGGCTTGCCCTTATCGAATGTTGCAACGCAGTATTGGTTTTCGAGCTAGTGACCCACGGGGCAAGCCGTGAGGCAAACATCTTCGGTGTTGTGAAGTCTCGATTTAACCCGTTAGATCTTCACCTTCACGCCTAGAACCTGTTCGCCTCTCGACTTGCTGATTTTTGCATCTTGAATGATACGGGTATATAGCCCAATTAATGTCTATTTAATTAAAAAACTGTCTGACCAGACGGTTGAATATTTTTGGCTTTTCAGCATGTAACCAGTGGCCAGTATTCTCAATCACTTTTGCCTTTGCTTTTGGAAATAAGCGTAAAATATCGGTTTGGTTCTCAGGGCTGATATAATCAGAATTTCCCCCTTTAATAAAGAGTGCTTCTTTATTAAAAATATTATCAATTGCTAACCAACCACGAATCGCGTCATAGTTCGCTATGACCGAAGCTAAATTAAACTGCAGATGGTAATCATCACCTTTTTTCTGCAGTGACTTAAGCAAAAATTGGCGGAGTTCTGCTGTTTTTACATATTGGCTTAATATTAAATCTGCAGATTTTCTGCTTTTTATTTGTTGATTTGCTACGGCTTGTAAACCGGTAAAAATATCACTGTGTTTATCTGCATAAGCAACGGGGGCTATATCGGCGATAATAAGTTTATTGATACGTTCAGGTTGCAGCAATGCGCAAGTCATGGCGACTTTTCCCCCCATTGAATGACCAATGATAGAAAAATGCTCAATATTAAGGTGGTCCGCTAATTCGAATAAATCATTGGCCATCTCTTGGTACGACATGCTCGGTGAATGTGGGCTACTGCCATGGTTGCGTAAATCAATAGATATGATGTGATGATATTCTTGTAAGGCTGTGGCAAGCCCTGATAGGTTTGATAAACTACCAAATAATCCATGGATGACAAAAATGTTCTCACATTTTTGATCTGCTTCATTCAAAGCTGTTTGTTTTTGTTGGTAATTAAGTAGCATAAGATTCGATTTTAAGTGAAAATATAATAATAGAATTACTGCTATGGTAAATAAAGTATAATCTTTACTTGAGTTTAACATGGTATTACATTGGCTAATGGTTTTTTGTGATTTTGATTTTTATAAAGATGACCGATTAGAAATATTAAGTATTAGCGTAAAGATCGAACGGTGAAATAATGAAAAAAATAGAAATAGAAGACGACCTTTATAAATATATTCTGGCTAACATCGAAGCTTTTGGTGAAACACCTTCGCAGATTTTACGCCGATTACTTTCGTTACCAGACGCTGTTAATAGCAGCGAAATAAGTGAAAATATTCAAGATGAGATAGCCACTATTGAAACAACTTCTGTGCAGCAGACTGTTTCTGCTGTTGAGCAAAAAGAGATCGCACCTTCTATTTATTCTACTTCCCATTCATCTTTACCTGAGTCAGCTGCACATAGTGTTGCTGCTTTGTTTGCTGAGCAAACATTTAAAAAAGAGCCTATCGTAACCAATAAATTTAAGATGATGCTAACAACTATGTATCATGAAAACAGAGCGGCATTTATTGCCGCTGCTAATACGACCAAAGGGCGTACTCGGGATTATTTCGGACAAAATTTAAGTACATTATTGGAATCTGATAATGAAGAAGAAGTTGCGCTATTAAAAGCAAGTAAACCGCGTGATATTCCCAACACCCCATTTTGGGTGATAACTAATGCAAATACCGGTCGAAAACGCATAATTCTGACACAGATGATGGCTTCTATGGGATACCCGCATCATCTGATAGAACGCATAAAAGATGAAATTTAAATTAGGAGTAGTACTAACTATTAAAGGACTTTCGGGAAGCATATTTTTAAAAACAATTTATTTATACTTTTGAGGTAGTAATTATTATGGCAATTCATCCAAGAGCAGGTCAACTTGCACAAGCAAGCGATTTAGTTGATATCCCTAAATTGATTTCAGCATATTACGTTAATCTTCCAGATGTGAGCTTAGCAAGTGAGCAAGTCGCATTTGGTACATCAGGGCACCGAGGCTGCTCATTTAAGAATGCTTTTACAGAATTGCATATTTTAGCAATCAGTCAGGCATTAGCTGAATACCGTATTAAGCAAGGTTATACTGGGCCTATGTTTATTGGTAAAGATACACACGCATTATCTGAACCTGCTTTTATTTCAGCAGTACAAGTATTAGTTGCAAATGGTATCAAAGTGATTGTACAAGAAAATGGTGGTTACACTCCAACACCTGTTATTTCTCACGCGATATTACAATATAACAATGAACACCCTGATAATTTAGCTGATGGTATTGTTATTACACCTTCACATAATCCACCTGAAGATGGTGGTTTCAAATACAACCCGCCAAATGGTGGCCCTGCTGATAGTGATGTAACAAAAATCATCCAGGATCGCGCTAATGAAATATTAACCGATAACTTTGATGATATTCAGCAGTGGGATTTCACTGAAGCGATGGAATCAGATTTAGTAGAAGAATACGATTATGTTCAGCCTTACGTTGATGATCTGAAAAATGTTCTAAATTTAGATGCGATTGCAAAAGCGGGCATCAAAATCGGTGTTGATACCTTAGGTGGTTCAGGTGTTGCTTATTGGCCCGTTATTGCTAAAACCTACGGTTTAGATATCGAAGTTGTAAATGATCGCGTTGATCCTACTTTCTCTTTTATGACCTTAGATAAAGATGGAAAAATCCGTATGGATTGTTCTTCACCTTATGCAATGGCTGGATTAATCAAATTAAAAGATAAATTCGATGTGGCAATTGCTAATGATCCGGATTATGACCGTCATGGTATCGTAACTAAAAGCTCTGGCTTGTTAAACCCTAACCATTATTTAGCAGTGGCGATTAATTACCTGTTTACGCATCGTAATGAATGGCCTGAAGATGCAATTGTGGGTAAAACCTTGGTTTCAAGTTCAATGATCGATCGTGTTGTTGCTCAGCTTGGACGTGAAATGTCTGAAGTGCCAGTTGGTTTTAAATGGTTTGTTGATGGCCTTTATGATGGGAAATTCGGTTTTGGTGGAGAAGAGAGTGCGGGTGCTTCTTTCTTACGTAAAGATGGAACCGTATGGAGTACTGATAAAGACGGTATTATTTTAGCATTATTAGCAGCTGAGATTATTGCAGTAACAGGTAAAGATCCAGGCGAGCACTATGCCGGATTCACTGAAAAATTTGGATCTCCCATTTATCAGCGTTTTGATGCGCCAGCATCTCCTGAGCAAAAAGCGGTGCTTGCTAATTTAAGCCCCGAGATGGTTGAAGCTGATATGCTAGCGGGTGAAAAAATCACAGAGAAACTGACACATGCATCGGGAAATGGTGCTGCTATTGGTGGTCTGAAAGTGACCACTGAAAATGGCTGGTTTGCTGCGCGTCCTTCAGGTACTGAGAACATTTATAAAATTTACTCAGAGTCATTTATTGGCGAAGATCATATTGCAGCAATCCAAAAAGAAGCACAAGAGATTGTCGCTCAAGCTTTTTCTAAAGCTGGTTTATAATTACTAAGTAGAAAAAAGATAATATATTTGTGATATGTCAGCCTCTTTTTTAAAAATAAAGAGGCTGATATGAGACCTGTAAAGGTGAAAATTTATTTTATTCGCGTTTACAGAACTCATTCTACCTTTAACTTCATGATCTCGATCAATTATTCTTAATAAATATCCCCCCATTTAATTACTCCATATTTATCAAAAATCGCGATAGACAGCTGATTCTACCTGTTAATCCACCTTTAAACGCAGTAAATAGGCGCAACGTTTAGGGGGGGGGCGTAGAAGAAAGGAGGAGGACGAACCGTTGAACTCACATTATTGTGGTACCTGTTTTTAAGGATAATAATTACTTGAAAAGCGAACAATGGTAAAGAGAGTAAGATAATAATAATTTTATACTCTAGTTATCATTCGAAATTTTACAGTGGCGAGTTATCAAATTGATGAAAATCTCGCTATTTATTAATTAACATGGAAATGTAGGTACATCATGGCTACTAAAAAAACCCCAACTGCAGCAAAAAGTAAAGCTACAAGCAAAAAGGCAACAGAGCAATTAACTCCAGTAGTTGAATGTTCTAGTGAACAAATGCAACAGTCAATCGTAGATCGTTTACATAAAAGCTTAGGTACAGATCAAAATAAAGCGAATAACAAAGCGTGGTGGAATGCAACCTGTTATGCCGTTAATGAAGTGGTTTTTGATAAACTTACACAGACTCAACAAAATCATGCTGGCAAAGATGTTCGTTCTGTAAATTATTTATCTCTTGAATTTTTAATGGGTCGTTTACTTTCAAATAACCTACATAATTTACAATTATTCAAAGTAGCTGAAGATGCTTTAAAAGGTCTAGGTAAAGACATATACGAAATTTGTGATGAAGAGCCTGATATGGCACTTGGTAACGGTGGCCTTGGTCGTCTTGCTGCATGTTTCATCGATTCTTTAGCAACTCTTGGTTACCCAGCAATCGGTTACGGTATCCATTATGAGCACGGTTTATTCGCACAATCATTCCAAGACGGTCGCCAAATTGAACGTCCTGATACATGGCGTGAATACGGCAATCCATGGGAGATTTGTCGTCCAGAGTCTATTCAACATGTACCTCTATACGGTTACGTTGAAACTGTTTTTGATGAAGATGGAAGCTCACACAAAGTGTGGCATGCTGGTCAAAAACTTAAAGGTGTGCCATGGGATGTGCCAATTGTTGGTTACGGTGCAAAAACAGTTAATATCTTACGTCTATGGGAAAGCCGCGCAGATGAAGCTTTCGATTGGGACGTATTTAATGCTGGTGGTTATGTTGACGCGCAAGCTGAAAAATCAAAAGCAGAAACAGTTTCAAAAGTACTATACCCGAATGATGAAACTTCAGAAGGTAAAGAGTTACGTTTAGTTCAACAGTACTTCTTCTGTGCTTGTTCAGTTAAAGATATTCTACGTCGTTTCAAACGCCAAAACAGCGATTGGACAAAACTAGCAGACAAAGTTGCGATTCAATTAAATGATACGCATCCAACAATCGCTATCCCTGAATTAATGCGCATCTTAATTGATGAAGAGCGTCTAGCTTGGGATTTCGCTTGGGAAATCTGTCAAAAAGTATTCGCTTACACAAACCATACTCTACTGCCAGAAGCACTAGAAAAATGGTCTGTTAGCCTATTCGAAAAAGTATTACCTCGTCACCTTGAGATCATTTACGAAATCAACCGTCAATTCCTAGAATTAGTTGAAGCGAAATGGCCTGGCGATAATGCTAAGAAAGCAAAACTTTCTATTATTCAAGAAGGCGATGATCGTAAAGTATGTATGGCAAACCTATGTGTTGTTACTTCATACAAAGTAAACGGTGTTGCTGCAGTTCACTCTGAACTTGTTAAAACTGATCTGTTCCCTGAATACCATGAGCTATTCCCGACTAAATTAGTTAACGTAACTAATGGTGTTACACCTCGTCGTTGGTTAAAAGCTTGTAACCCTAAACTTGCTGCATTATATGACGAAGAAGTTGGTCCTGAGTGGGTTGTTAATCTTGATAAATTACGTGGCGTATTACCAAAAGCAAAAGATGTTGCTTTACAAAAACGCTTTATGGATATCAAAAAAGACAACAAACTTGAACTAGCTAAAATCATTAAAGACTTAACAGGTGTTGAAGTTTCTGCTGATGCTATCTTTGATATTCAAATCAAACGTCTGCACGAGTACAAACGTCAACAACTGAATATGATTCATATTTTGACTCTGTACAAACGTTTACTGGATAACCCTGATTACGATATGGTTCCACGTGTATTTGTATTCGGCGCGAAAGCGGCACCGGGTTACCATATGGCTAAACAGATTATCTTTGCTCTAAACAAAATCGCAGACAAAGTGAATAACGATGAGCGTGTTAAAGGTAAGCTAAAAGTTGTATTCTTACCAAACTACCGTGTATCACTTGCTGAGAAACTATTCCCGGCTGCAGATATCTCTGAACAGATTTCAACTGCGGGTCTGGAAGCATCTGGTACTGGTAACATGAAATTTGCAATCAATGGTGCATTAACTGTTGGTACTATGGATGGCGCAAATATCGAAATGGCAGAAGAGATTGGTGCTGAGCACATGTTTATCTTCGGTCTAAGCGTTGCAGAAGTTAAAGAACTTAAAGAGAAAGGTTACAATCCTTTCGATTACTACTACAGCAACCCTGAGTTGAAATCTGTATTAGATTGGTTAGATACTGACTTCTTCACACCTGGTCAACCTGGTGCGCTATCTGATATCAAACGCTCTCTACTTGAAGGCGGTGATGAGTACTTATGTCTAGCTGATTACGCTTCATACTGTGCAGCTCACCAGAAAATTGATGAGGCTTACCGTGACCAGTCTTTATGGGCTGAGAAAGCAATTCTTAACTCTGGCGCGATGGGTAAATTTAACTCAGACCGTTCGATTGAAGATTACGCAACAACTATTTGGAACTTGAAAAAGTACCCACTAGCTTAATCGTTTTTTAAACAAGTAAACCTGAAAGGCGATAATTAATTATCGCCTTTTTTTTTGCTTAAAGCGCAGTATAATCAGTAGGATGTTTTATTTAGTTATCCATTTTATGCGACCGAGGAGGTTGTTATGTCTCAAGATCAAAATACAAATGATGTATGTGAAGCGTGTGGTACTATTGTTGAGTTAGGCAGTGTTATTACTGAAGATGATACCGTGTTGATTTTACCTTTTACGGGTGCGGATAAAGCAAGTGTTGAGCAACTTGCACAAAAATATATAGATGCAGCGAAAGCGCGTTTTGCGACGGTTGAAGTCACGACGCAAGAAAGCCATGGTGCTGACAGCGTTACCCTTGAAGTTTCATTAAGCTTTGAATGTACAGCTGAAAAACTTATTTTTGAGATGAATTTAAGTACTATTAAATAAGTTATTGTTTTTAGTTTGGAGCCAGCTGTATTGGCTCTTTTTATTTTGAATGCAGCCAAACAGGGACAGAATAATTACAATTTTCCTTTAATTTAAATCTAAATTTCTTCTTTTCCTGCTTAATCGTTATACTAGCTGTTTCAACCTTTTAACTTACCTCTTTTGGAGAATGCTTTGCTCATTGATGATTTACCCATTGACCGTCGTTTAATAATTTCGCTATCCCATCTTGGATTTACAGAAACAACACAAATTCAAGCGGATGCAATTCCTCTTGCTGTTGCAGGGAAAGATTTACTGGCATCATCAAAAACCGGCTCGGGTAAAACATTGGCATTTTTACTGCCGGCGATGCAGCGTGTTTTAAAAACGCGTGCACTGACTAAACGGGATCCTCGTGTATTAATTTTGACGCCAACACGAGAACTGGCAAAGCAAGTGTATGCGCAATTGCGTTTGTTAATTTCTAATACCAGTTTGAAATCTACATTGGTATCAGGCGGTGAAAACTTTAACGACCAAGTTAAAGCACTTGATAAAGACCCGCATTTTGTTGTTGGTACCCCGGGGCGCATTGTTGATCATCTGAAAAAAGGTCTATTACACCTGCATGGTTTAGAGCTGTTAATTTTAGATGAAGCAGATCGTATGCTTGATTTAGGTTTCTCGGAGCAGTTAAAAGCAGTTAACTCCGAGGCAAATCACCGTTTACGTCAAACATTACTTTTTTCAGCAACCCTTGGTCATGCAGAGGTTAATGAATTTGCTGGTGAGTTATTAAAAGCACCGGTACGTATCGCAGTCGGTGAAGAAAACCAACAACATAGTGAAATAACACAACGTTTTTACCTTGCTGACAATTTAAATCAAAAAGAAAAATTACTGTTTCACTTTGTAAAGAACGAAAGTTCAAAACAGATTATTATTTTTACCGCTACCCGTAAAGATACCGAGCGTTTAAGTGAAGTGTTAACTGAAAAAGGTTTCACCGCCCTTGCCCTGCATGGTGATTTAACACAAAACAACCGTAATAAAATAATGGATTCATTTTCACGTGGTAAAGAGCAAGTATTGGTCACGACTGATATTGCTTCTCGTGGATTAGACTTGCTTAATGTTAGTCACGTTATCAACTTTGATATCCCAAAACATACTGAAGAGTATATCCACCGTATCGGCCGTACAGGTCGTGCCGGTGAGAAGGGCGATGCGATTTCAATTATCGGTCCTAAAGACTGGGTGAATTTCAAAAAAGTAGAAGAATTTGTGCAGCAGCATATCAGCTTTGACCGCGTTGAAGGCATTAAACCAAAATTCAAAGGTATTAAAGAGGTTATCGCGAAACCTGTTAAAAATGCAACAGCGGATAATACTGACAAAAAGAAAGTTGTTAAGAAAAAGCAGAAAACAAAAGCTGCGCCAAATAAAACTTTCCATGAAGCAAAAGATGTCGGTTTTGCACCAATGCGTCGTAAAAAGAAAGTGCAAGATTAATCGATATTGAATAATTAATGCGTTTAGGAAAAGAGAGTTTTTAATTTAACTCTCTTTTTTTTTGCCTTAAAATAATTTGTATCTAGCGAGATTTTTGTATATTTATCAGTAATACATAAAAGTATTAAATGGTGTCCCCTACAGGATTCGAACCTGTGACCTGCTCCTTAGGAGGGAGCCGCGCTATCCAGCTGTGCCAAGGGGACACTGAACGTTGTTGAATTATATACAAAAACTGAGATAAAAACACAAATATGGTTATTTTTGTTATTACAAAAACAATAATTATGAATATTCTATGCGGCTGTTAATATACCCATGATACCTCAAGGTGCTTTATCAGGACTCAGCTCGGAGACCAGAAT
>NZ_CEZLMY010000028.1:0-28820 GCF_983033635.1 Psychromonas sp.
TGATTATTGATAAGCTAAGTTGCTATCCATTATAACACTTGCAGTACGGCTTCTTGGTTTAAGCGTGATTTAGGTAAGTTGAGGTTATAATCCTCTTCATTGTGGTGATAACCAATAGCTAACGCCACATCACAAACATAACCACCTAACTCTTGAGCAAACATTTCGCTGATCATTTCACTGTCTATACCTTCCATTGTGGTGGAGTCAATACCAAGGCGTGCCAGAGTATGTAGTGTGTTACCGAGTGCCAAATAGGTTTGCGCTTTAGTCCAAGTCGCATTATTGCCAATTTCGTCGGTATTTAAATCTACAAATGCAAATGCACCGAAGGCTTGCTCTCGTTGTTGTTCAGTGCTGCGTTTTGCGGCAATATCCTGGTCAATTACTCTGCCATAATCTTCACGCTTATATTGCGGGTTATGGGCAAATAAAATGATATGCGAAGCAGCTTTAATATGTGGCTGATTAAATTGAAACTTGTTGGCAAAAGTATCATGCAGTCGCTGTTTAGCTTGGTCACTTTCAATGATAATAAACTTCCATGGCTGCGAGTTAATTGAAGAAGCAGATAAACGCATGGCTTGATAAATTACTTCGAGATCCTGTGCTGATACACGTTTGCATGGATCATATCTTTTTGCGGTATAACGTTTTTCTAAATCAGCAATAATAGGGTGTGTCATGTTTGTTCTCCAATTAATCAAAGGCAGCCACGCAAGTAGCAGCTAATTAGCACTTTAAGTTAAGCGATTTTAGTCATTTCACTTAAGGTAAACTCTGCAACAGCCCCTTCAGTCGCTGCCATGTAATCTGCCAGGTGTTGGTTCGCCATATGTGCTTGCCATAACTCACGTGATATCCAGCTTTCATAAAAAGTAAAGTGTCCAGGGTTTTCATTATCTTGGTGTAAGTCGTATTGCAGGCAACCCTGCTCAGCGCGAGTAATATCAATCAGTTTTAATAACTCCGCTTTTACTAGCTCAATTTTGTCATTGTTAGCAGTAATATTGGCAACGATAGTTAATGTAGTCATGAAAATATCCTTTAAATGTGTGTTTATGTTGATGCAAAGAATAATAGCGCTTGTTTTTATTTTCATAAACAGGGTAATATTTGAAACATTATCAAAAAATATTTGAATATAATGTTATTAGAAGACTTACAAGTTATATTAAAAGTAGCGGAGTTTCGCAGTATTACTGCCGCGGCCGAGAATTTAGATATGCGCACAGCTACCGCCAGTGTGGCGGTTAAACGGGTGGAGAAGGCTTTAGGTATTGAGCTGTTTATTCGTACGACGCGACAGCTGCGTCTTTCTAGCGCGGGCGAACGATATATTCCGCAATGTCAGCAGGCCCTGCTGATGTTAAATAATGCCAAGCGCGATATGCAAGATGAGCTGGATATTGTTGATGGTGAATTACGCATTGCCGTGTCATCGGATCTCGGGCGCAATATGGTGTTACCTTGGTTGGATGAATTTATGGAAAAGTATCCCAAGGTCAGTTTAAGGGTGAGTATTAGTGACACTAATATCGATTTTTACCGTGATGCGGTGGACATTGCATTACGTTATGGCTCACCAACGGATGCAAGCCTTTATGGTTTTAAGGTTTGTGATGTACCTGGTGTATTGTGCGCCAGTCCCTCTTATCTGGAAAAACATGGTACTCCAAAACACCCCAATGAGTTAGTTACACATAATGGGCTTTTCTATCAGATGTACGAGGTTGTTTATGATCACTGGCAATTCTCGAAAAATAACGCAGATTTTAAAATCAAAATGAGCAGCAACCGCATTGCTAATGATGCTGATTTAGTCAGGCGCTGGTGTGTGGCGGGCCATGGTTTAGCGGCTAAGTCTTGTTTAGATATGTCGTCAGATCTGTTATCAGGAAAACTAGTGAATGTGCTGCCAGACTTTAAACCGCGTCCCACGGAGTTATGGTTGGTTTGTCCAAGTAAGCAATCAATTACCCCTGCGGTACGTTTGCTGCGAGATATGTTTAGAGAAAAGTGTAAGCAGATTTTAGAGCAGCTTGTGAATAAGGGTATTTTAGATAAAAACACATAGCACTTTGACTAAAATTGCATATTACCATCCATGCCGATCACCTAATAACATTCATGCCGAGCACTTTTGGCTTAAATAATATTGAGTGAACGACTGAAATGTTATGAAAACAACAACTTTGAACATCCAAACTATTCAGCAAACTTAACAAAAAGAAAGGATTCCCTTCCATTTTTATTGTGATGAATAAATGCCTTAGCAAGGAAAATCATGGGGCGAATTGAACGGTAGTTCAGGCTTATGAGCGGGCTAAGCTCCGCGTGCCCTTCTTTTTCCTAATCTCAGTCAGTACATGGATGTACTGTCTGAGATGGTGCGTTAAAAAGCGGTTGATCAGCGCGAGAATAAAAAAAGGCAAACGTAATTGTTTGCCTATATTAGCTATGGCCTAAACCTACAACAAAAGTTATTCCACAGTGACACTTTTTGCTAAGTTTCGTGGTTGATCTACATCGGTACCTTTTATCAAAGCCACATAGTAGCTAAGCAGTTGTAGTGGGATGGTGTAAATAATCGGAGCCAGTAAAGGATCGCATGTTGGCACTTCCAATACTTTCATGGTTTTATCGCTGTGGAAATTGGCATTTTTATCTGCAAACACATACATCAGCCCACCACGGGCACGCACCTCCTCAACATTGGATTTTAGCTTTTCAACCAATTCGTTATCAGGGGCTACCACTATCACAGGCATATCGGCATCGACCAACGCCAGCGGGCCGTGTTTTAGTTCACCAGCAGCATAAGCTTCGGCATGGATATAAGAGATCTCTTTAAGTTTAAGTGCTCCCTCCATGGCTATCGGGTATTGATCGCCACGTCCTAAAAACAGGCTGTGGTGTTTGTCGGCAAAATCTTCAGCGAGATCTTGAATAGCTTTATCCATACCTAACGCTTGCTCTATCTTGGCTGGTAAGCTTTGTAGCGCTGCAACAATTTCAGCTTCCCCTTGCGCGTTTAACGCATTATGACGACCAATAGCCGCAACTAACATCATTAAACCGGCAAGCTGTACAGTAAAGGCTTTGGTTGATGCAACGCCAATTTCAGCCCCCGCTTTCATCATATAGGCCATATCGGATTCACGCACCAGTGAAGAACCGGGCACATTACAGATGGTAAGACTGGTCATATAGCCACTCTCTTTAGCGAGACGCAAAGCGGCCAGGGTATCGGCAGTTTCACCGGACTGAGAGATAGTAACCAGTAAGCTGTTAGGCATCACTATCGATTTACGGTAGCGAAATTCCGAGGCTATCTCAACATTACAAGAGACCCCCGCTAGTGATTCAAACCAGTAACGCGCAGTCATCGCAGAGTGATAGCTGGTACCACAAGCGATAATCTGCACATGTTTAACATCTTTTAGAAGTTGTGCCGCGCCTTCACCAAAGGCATTATCTTCAACTTTACCATGGGCAATGCGACCTTCAATGGTACGCTGCAGTGCTACAGGTTGCTCATATATCTCTTTAAGCATGTAATGTTTATATTGGCCTTTATCACCCGCATCATGACTGACTTCGGACTCGCTAACTTCTCGCTCAACGCTATTGCCATCGATATCATAGATATTGACAGCTTTGCGGGTAATTTCGGCTACATCACCCTCTTCTAAAAAGGCAAAACGGCGGGTTACCGGCAGTAGCGCCAGCTGATCCGAGGCTACAAAATGCTCACCAAGTCCATAGCCTATTACTAGCGGGCTACCTGAGCGGGCAACGATCATACGCTGCGGATCGCGTTTATCAATAACTACCGTACCGTACGCCCCTTCCAGCTGTTTAACTGTTTTTTGTACCGCTTTAAGTAACGATATTTCTGTTTTCAGGTGCAGATGTACCAGATGAGTAATGACTTCGGTATCTGTATCTGAGCTGAATTGGTAACCTTGTGCCTGCAGCTGGGTGCGCAATTCTGCATGGTTTTCGATAATGCCATTATGCACAACGGCAATGGTGTCATTAGAAATATGCGGATGAGCATTGGCTTCATTGGGTTCACCATGCGTTGCCCATCGGGTATGCGCTATACCAGTTCCACCTGAAACAGGCTGCTCGGCAACGGCATTTGCCAGTGATTTCACTTTACCGACTCGGCGAAGACTCTGTAGTTCACCTGATTCGGAGATGACCGCCAGACCTGCTGAATCATAACCACGATATTCCAGACGCTGTAACCCTTCCAGTAAAATTTCAGCTACATCTCTTTGCGCTACTGCGCCAACGATTCCACACATATTATTGCCTATATTATTTAATATAAAGATTAGTTTGAATAAGGTGCCAAGATAACCTGAACACCCTGTTTAGTTATTTTCTCTGCATCCTCTGCAGGTAATTTATCATCGCTTATCAACACCGAAATTTGCTGCCAGGGCAATTCTAAATTGGGAATTCGTCGCCCGAATTTATCAGAATCAACCATCACAATAACCTCACGCGAAACCTCCGCCATGACTTTACTTAAACCGGTAAGCTCGTTAAACGTGGTCGAGCCGCGTTCAAGATCAATACCATCAGCCCCGATAAACAGCTGGTCAAAGTCATAAGATCGTAAAACCTGCTCTGCAACTTGTCCTTGAAAAGACTCTGAATGAGGATCCCAGGTACCGCCGGTCATCAGCAATGTCGGTTCGTTTTCTAATTCATGGATTGCATTGGCGAGCTGTAGTGAATTGGTCATAACTAATAAACCACGTTTATCATTAAGCTCCTGAATCAGCCCCGATGTGGTACTGCCACTATCAATAATAATGCGATTATGATCGCGAATCAGTTTGGCAGCAGCTTGGGCAATATTTTGTTTATTGTGCGAGATGTTTTCAGCAGTCGTTTGTATTAGCTCTTGCGGTACACAAACAGCACCACCATAACGGCGTAATAACAGGCCATTTTTTTCTAACGCAGTTAAATCTTTACGGATCGTCACTTCTGAGGTTGCAAAACGACTTGCTAATTGGTCCACGCTCACTTCACCCTGCTCATTTAATAAACTAAGAATAGTGTGACGACGTTGTTGACTGTTTCGTTTCTGCATTAACATTTCGCTTTTGTTTCGATTGAAACTTATAGTAACAAAGCGAAATAAAAACACAACCTTTGTTGACATTTTCCGATAAAAACATCTACTTTTCATCATGAAATTAGATATATGCCATTACTGGAGGTTCGAATAGTCGTATTAGCTATCGTCGAGAAGCTCAGCAATATCATTGCTTTTTACGCGAACGCTGGGAATGATAGCTTTTGATGCAAAAAGATATATTACTTGTGCACCAATAGTTGGAATTAAACATTCACTTATTGCATGTAACTGTTTAAAGTTAGACAGGGTAGTGGTTTTCTCTGTTTATATCATTTGGAATAGTCGATGTTACATTTTAGTCAGTTATTATTATTGCTTTGGAAGTTGTCCACTATCTATACCATCCCAATTATCATACTGTTATATATCACACTGATGAATTCATATTCTGGCGATTTTACTTTTCAGCAATTAGACCAAGGAAAAAACATACATAAATGGGGGGTTTTAGCTATTTACCTAAGCTATTTACTACTTTGGAATCGCTGCAATAAAACCGTTGTTTCTTACTTAAAAAAATTAGAGTACTAATGTTTTCTCTTACAAATGAAACGCTTTTATTGAGCTCTCTAGTGCCCTTTTTTGCAATTATTACTCTCTCGCTTTACTGCTATTTTAGTCTGAAAAAATCAAATAATGAGCTCAATTTAAAACTCAAATTAAGCGAACAGGAACTGCATTTTCAAACAGGGCTTAATCAGGAAAAAAATGAGCAACTGCAGGAAAAACAACTTTTTATCGATTCATTACAACTGCAAACCAGCAAACTGACAATACGGTTACGAGAATCGGAAGTGCGCTTGCTGGCCGGTGAACAGCGCCTGCGCGATCAACAGCTTAGTGAAGAGAAGCTAAGTGACCAGTTTGAATTACTGTCACAACGTATTTTCAACGATAAATCCGCACAGTTTAAAGCGCTCAATCAAGACAGTCTTAACCAGCTTCTAAATCCATTAAAAATGCAGTTAGAAGGATTTAAACGACAGGTAAGCGATTGTTATCTTAATGAAAGCAAGGAACGTTACAACTTACAAAATGAAGTGGCTAAACTGGCAAAGCTCAATGAGTTAATGCAACAGGAGACCAGTAACCTCACCAACGCATTAAAGGGTGACAATAAACAACAAGGCAATTGGGGTGAGGTGGTTTTACAGCGCATTTTAGAATCATCCGGCCTGCGTGAAGGACATGAATACCAAACACAAATAAGTTTTAAAAATGAAAATGGACAACGCCTGCAACCCGATGTAATTGTTAATTTACCGCAAAACAAAAATATTATTATCGATTCAAAAGTGTCATTAGTGGCTTACGAACGTTTTTTTAATGCCGACGATTCGCAAGCTCAAAAAGAAGCGTTACAAGCGCATATCCTCTCTGTTCGTCAGCATATTAAAGGCTTGGGTAAAAAAGATTATCAGAAGTTAATTGGCACAAACAGCCTTGATTATGTACTGTTATTTGTTGCCGTTGAGCCCGCATTTATTACCGCTGTTGAACATGATCCTGAGCTTGTTAAGTTGGCGCTGGATAATAATATCCTGCTTGCCAGCCCGACCAATCTAATGATTGCACTGCGCACCATTGAAAACTTATGGCGCTTTGAACAGCAGGAGCACAATGGACGTTTAATTGCCAATCAGGCGGGTAAGTTATACGACAAGCTGCGTCTGTTTAGCCAGAATATGCTCGATCTGGGCTCACAATTGGGTAAAGCACAAAGCACTTATGACCATGCACTAAAACAGTTAAGCCAGGGACGAGGTAATATTATCCAACAGGCGGAAAGCTTAAAAGGGATGGGTATACCGATCAAACAGCCGTTACCCGATACCCTGGTTGAGCGCTCAAATCTGCTAGCGGAAACTAGCGACGCCAAAAATGACGAGTAAACATCACAACAACTGTAAGTATTTCCAAGCGCCCCATCAACATACAGATAGATAACACCCATTTTGAAATATCGGGAAAATGTGCAAAATTACCCGATGGGCCAATCGAAGGCGCAAGCCCGGGTCCAACGTTAGAAACAGCGGTTATCGCTGCGCTAAGTGCAACCATAGCTGTTGAGCCAAATAAAGTTAACAGCAGGGTGGCAACAATAATAGTAGCCAGATATGCCAAAACAAAGGCGATCAGAGATCGTAAAATATCATCACTGACGGTGCGGTTATTATATTTTTGCGGGAAGATGCCATGCGGGTGCATCAGTAACATAAGCTGACGTCTTAACAGGCTCAAGGCAATTTGAAAGCGGAATATTTTAATCCCACCCGCTGTCGAGCCTGAACAAGCGCCAAAAAAGAACAGGCCGAAGAAGACCATCACACTGAAATCACCCCAAGTGATAAAATCATCCAAACCAAATCCAGTTGTTGTCACCACCGAAATAACATTAAACAGGCTTAACCTTACTGCATCAGATAATGAAAACTGCCCGCTTAATGTTAAATAAGCAGTTAAACCGATTGCACAAAACAACACTAATTTAATAAACCCTAAGACCTGAGCATCATTAAGCAGGTATAAAATATTACGGTGACTGAATGCGCGAATAAAGAGCAAAAATGGCAAGCCACCGAGAAACATAAAGATAATGGCATTCCAGTGAGCGCTGTGTGAAAAGTTACCCATCGAGCTATCTGATGTTGAATAACCGCCCGTTGAGATAGTGGTCATAGCATGGTTTAACGCATCAAAGCCTCCCATTCCTGAAAAGCGATAACCAATAAAACAGCAGGTCGTTAAAATAAGATAAACCAGCAGGATATCAATTGCCACACGACGTGTTTTGGACTCCGCTTTATCAGACCAATCGGAAGATTCAGTTTGGAAGAGACGCATACCACCGACATTTAAAAATGGTAAAATGGCCACGCCCATTACGATAAACCCCACCCCTCCTAGCCACTGCAAAATAGAGCGCCATAATAAAATACTCGGGTGCATGCTATCTAAACCATGTAAAACCGTACTACCGGTAGTAGTAATGCCCGACATGGTTTCAAAAAAGGCATCGCTGTAACTGATATGTTCAATTAACACAAAGGGTAAAGCGGCAAACAAACTGGCTAAGACCCAAACGCCTGTGGTTAATAAAAACATCTCACGCACACCCAAGCGGGAGCGGTTTTCTTCACCGCCTAAAAGCAGAAAAAAGAAAGAGGCCAAGTGAGTAATTACGATCGCCGATAAAAACTCAACACCGCCTAAGCTATCATTATAAAATGCCAAGGCCATCGGAAAATACATAAATACTGCCATTTTTGACAGCACCAAACCTGTAATAAAAAAGAGCGGGCGATATACCATAGGAGCAAATCTGCGTTATAAAAAGAATGGGCTGGGTTGAAATAGTTTTTCGATATCGCTGATATATTTTTTATTCACCAGGAATAAAATAACGTGATCGTCTGTTTCAACCACAGTATTATCATGTGCGATTAATACCTGGTTATTGCGAACAATTGCGCCAATGCTGGTACCGCGTGGCAATTTAAGCTGACACAGCTCTTTACCAACCACTTTAGAGGTCATGCTATCACCTCGCGCGACGATTTCTATCGCTTCAGCAACACCTTCTCGTAATGAGTAAACATGTTTTAAATCAGCTTTACGCACATGCGTTAATAACGCTGAAATGGTTGCCTGCTGTGGCGAGATAGCAATATCTAAAATATTGCCCTGCACAAGATCAACATAGGCATTACGCTGGATTAATACCATCGCCTTACGTGCGCCCATCCGTTTTGCTAACATCGCGGACATAATATTTGCTTCGTCATCATTGGTAACGGTAATAAACAGATCAATTTGATCAATATGCTCTTCTGCAAGCAACTCCTGATCCGATGAATCACCACAAAACACTATGGTATTAGATAGGTTTTCAGACAGGTACTCTGCGCGTTTTAAATTCTTTTCGATAAGTTTAACGGAGTTTTCTTTCTCAAGACGTTTCGCTAAACTTTCACCGATATAGCCACCGCCAACAATCATAATGCGCTTATATGGCTGCTCAAGTTTTTGCATCTCACTCATTATTGCGCGGATATGCTGCCTGGCAGTAATAAAAAACACCTCATCATCCGCTTCGATAATCGTAGTGCCTTGTGGTCTTATCGCTTTGCCTCTTCTGAAAATAGCAGCAACCCGAGCGTCGATATTTGGCATATGCTCTTTTAATGTCGAAATCGCATTACCAACCAGTGAACCGCCATAATAAGCTTTAATTGCCACCAGTCCCACTCTACCGCCAGCAAAGTTAGCAACTTGCAATGCACCGGGGTGTTCAATTAACTGCATAATATAATCACTGACCAGTTTTTCTGGAGCAATAATATGATCGATCGGAAACGCGTTGCTGTTAAATAGCTCTTTTTCATGCATAACAACACTTTGCGAACGAATACGGGCTATTTTTTTAGGCACATTAAACAGGGTAAAGGCGATTTGGCAGGCAACCATATTTACTTCATCGGAGTTAGTGACCGCAATCAGCATATCCGCATCGTCAGCCCCCGCTTCACCTAAGGTTCTGGGACTAGAAGCACTGCCCTGCACAACACGCAGATCAAAACGGTCCTGCAGCTCTTGTAAGCGCTCACTAGATAAATCAACAACGGTAATATCGTTATTTTCACCAACCAGATTTTCAGCCAGTGATGCGCCTACCTGTCCAGCACCTAAAATAATAATTTTCATGCGACTTCATTATCCATCTGTGATTTTATCGTAAAATTTAAACGCGGTTTATAGCTATTGCATTAAAGAAATAGCTATTCAGAGCCTATGCCGAGTGCAATTTATTATAACGACTTTTGCAGCTTCGCATAATAAAAGCCGTCCATTCCTGCTTCATTGGGCAATAACTGACGCCCTTTCTCTTGACTATTATATTGAGCTGAAAGCGGAATTAATGAGGCATCGCTTCTGTTTTGCAAAAAGCTTTTGATTTGTAAGTCATTTTCATCCGGCAAAATAGAGCATGTTGCATAAAGTAAAATTCCACCGGGTTTTAATTTATCCCATAACGCATTTAAGATGCTTTTTTGTAAAGTAACCAGCTCCGCGATATCACTGTCACGGCGTAACCAGCGAATATCTGGGTGACGGCGAATAACCCCAGTGGCGCTACACGGAGCATCACAAAGAATTCTGTCAAATAACTCGCCACTCCACCAGCTATCTGGTTTAGAAGCATCACCATGAATTACCGTTGCAGATAGCTGGAGACGATCTAAATTCTCCTGCACTCGGAGCAGACGCTTTTGATCGGCATCAACAGCAACCATCTGTTTGATTTCCGGCTGTAACTCTAAAGTATGTACCGTTTTTCCGCCAGGCGCAGAACATGCGTCTAAAATCAACTCACCAGGTTGTGCATCTAAATAATGAGCGGCTAATTGAGCAGCGCCATCCTGCACAGAAACCCAACCCTGCTCAAAACCAGGAAGTTTATAAACATCTGTGGCTTTTTCTAAACGTAAGGCGTTATTATTTTCTGCATCTTGTGCACTGAAGCTGTTTAATTCAGCTTCATTTAATAAAGCCTGATACTCGTCACGACTATGATGAAGGACATTAACCCGCAACCACATAGGTGCCTGCTGATTATTTTCATCCATAATTTTAGCTGCAAGATCAGAACCATAAGCTGCCTGCAAGCGTTTAACTAACCAGCCCGGGTGACAATAAACCAGTGTATCTTGTTTATCGGCTTTTTCGATTAAATCTGCCTGCTCACGTAAAAAACTACGTAAAACGCCATTTACCATCCCTTTTAGGGCGGGTTTTTTAAGTGCTTTAGCACCATTAACCGTTTCCCCTACAGCCGCATGGCTAGGAATACGGGTGTAAAGAAGCTGATAAAAACCCACTAAAATCAGGAAGTGCATTGCACGTTGTTTTCCTTTTAATGGCTTTTTCATCAATGAACGGCAGAAAAAATCCAAACGAGGTAATGTACGCAAAACCCCGTAACAAAAAACTTGTAATAATGCTTTATCTTTCGCAGAGAGATCCTGCTGAGCGGCTGGGAGTGCCTGTGATAATGATTGCCCCTGCTCAACGACCTGATTTAATACTTTGGCGGCTAATGCTCTAACATTCATCTAAATTAACCTTGTTGTTGTAAGTTAGTACCCAACGCAAACAGTTCACGGCGAGAGTTTAAAATATCTTGTACAGACATCGCTTTTTTACCGGCAAGCTGGATAACATCAAGGTTCAATACCCCTTTACCCGTTACAACTTGAATCCCTTTTTTATCGGCACTGATAATAGTGCCAACCTCTTCTTCGCTAGTGATAGCAAGTAAACTTGCTTGATGCACTTTTACCGCTTTGCCTGACAGCATAAAATAACTCATCGGCCATGGATTAAAGGCGCGAATACAACGTTCGATAAACGCCCCCTCGCTTGACCAATCAATTAATGCTTCAGCTTTGCTGAGCTTTTTGGCGTAATTAGCTAAACCTTCATCTTGAACTTCAGCCTTTAATTCACCTTTAACTAATTGCTTAATCGTATCAACTAAGGCCAAAGGTGCCTGTTGTGCGAGTTTTTCATAAAGCGAGGCGCTGGTTTCATCACTGGCGATAGGGCAGCTCACTTTACTAAGCATGTCACCCGTATCTAAACCTTCATTCATCTGCATTATGGTTACACCAGTGTCGCTATCTCCTGCCCAAATAGCGCGTTGAATTGGAGCCGCACCACGCCAGCGGGGTAATAATGAACCGTGCACATTTAAACAGCCCAAACGGGGCGTTTCTAATACGACTTTGGGCAAAATCAAGCCATATGCAACAACAATCATAATATCGGCATTTAAAGCGGCAAGCTGCTCAACACTGCCTGCTTCTTTGAAATTCTCAGGCTGATAAACGGGAATGTTTTGTGCTACAGCAACCTCTTTAACGGCACTTGCTGTTAATTTTTTTCCTCGTCCGGCAGGGCGATCCGGCTGCGTATAAACAGCAACCACATTAAATTCAGATTCAAGCAGAACAGAGAGGTGTTTGGCTGCAAAATCAGGTGTGCCGGCAAAAACGATATTTAATTTATCCACAAGTAGCCTTAGTTATAGATGGAGGTTTAAAAATTATGCAAATTTTTCATTGTGACGTTGTAGTTTTTCAAGTCTAGTTTTGATCCGTTTTTGCTTAAATGGCGAGAGGTAATCAATAAACAACTTGCCTTTAAGATGATCAAGTTCATGCTGAATACAAACCGCAAGCAAAGCATCGGTTTCTATTACATGTGTATTACCTTCAAGATCTAAGTACTGCAGTGTCACAAATTCTGCACGTTTAACATCTGCATTGGTATCAGGAACAGAAAGACAACCTTCTTCAGACACCTCTTCTCCAGATTGTTCTATAATCAGTGGATTAATAAGTACCATTGGCTGATCTCGACTTTCAGAAGTATCAATAACAGCAATGCGTTGATGAATATTAACTTGAGTTGCAGCAAGACCTACACCGTTTTCCTGGTACATAGTTTCAAGCATGTTTGCAGCTACCTCTTTGATCTCTGGTGTGATCTCAACAACAGCTTTAGCAACCGTTCTTAGTCGTTGGTCTGGAAAATGTAATACTTCGAGTAAAGCCATGATATTATCTTGCTCTATAGTTAATGTTAAAGAACACTATTTTAGTCATTTCCTTATGCAAAAAAAAGTTTTATTACTCACGAGACAGGGATTGTTATGAAATTAAAGCTAATTACCTCTTTCTTACTAGGTGTTGTCCTTTCTATCGCAGCTTTTGCCGATGTGCTAACCCTAAAAGAAGATCATCCTGAAACTTATACTGTTGTGAAAGGCGATACCCTATGGGATATTTCTGCTCACTTCTTAAATACACCATGGTTATGGCCACGTTTATGGCAAGCAAACAGCCAAATTGAAAACCCCCACCTTATTTATCCTGGTGATGTTTTAACCCTTATCTGGATTGACGGTGAACCGAAAATAACGCGTAAGCAATTGAAAAAATTATCGCCGACTCCGCGTTTAGCAGAAAAAAGAGAGCCAATCCCGACGATTCCGCTAGCGGCCATCTCTGCATTTTTATCCAAAGACCATGTAATTAATCCCGAGTTATTAGCGCAGGCCCCGCGCTTATTAGGCGATGCTATCGCTACGCCTCGTTTTTTTGAGGGTGACGTATTCTATGGTCAGGGCAAATATGATAAAAATAAACTGTATGGTGTTTACCGTTTAGGTGATAAATACTTCGATCCTGAGACAGATGAATTTTTAGGTACTGAGCTCACCTTTATCGGGCATTCTGAAGTATCTAAAAACCCCAATGTAAGCGGCACTGACAAAGTTACACCGCATGACTTCTTAAAAAGCTCCAGAGAAGCCCGTCAGGGAGATCTTATTTTACCAATTCCTGAACACGAAAGTTTCCCTGCATTCTTTCTACCACAGCCCGTTCCTGCATCGACGAGCGGACAAATCCTTGCGGCACTTAATAATGCCGTTGCCATTGGTAAGTGGGATATTGTTGTAATCAACAAGGGTAAACGGGAAAAGATCCAGATTGGCTCTATGTTCTCTATCTTACAATCCGGCCCGGGAGTGCTAATAAGCGATGATAAAATCGCCTATCAGGAAGATGCAAATAAATTTGAGCAACTTGGCGATCCCGATTTAATTATCCCGGCAGAACGTGTTGGCGAACTTATGGTATTTAAAGTGTACGAAAAAGTGAGTATTGCAATAGTTATGCGCAGCACGGATATCATGGGCGCACGCTATAAAATACAAGGTCTAGAGTTTTAATATAAGCAAGTCACTTGAAATGCGTTTTATTGCATTTTCAAGTGACCAAAACCTTTTTAAAGGACAATTAAAATCGAGCTGTTTAATCAAGCAAGTAATGAATTAAATAATGAAGACCATATCAGACGTTGGGTAGCACTGGACGCTATCCCAACACTGCAAAAACGCACCGTTTTCAAACTACTTTCCCGACACTCCATAGAGCAGCTTTTTCAACTATCAACACAGCAACTACAGCTATACAGGCTAACAGAGCAGCAAATTTGCGCATTACAAAATCCAGATAACAGCCTAATAGACAGTAGCTTAAACTGGTTAGCAAGTAGCTCAGATAAACATATTATCTGTTTTGACAGTCCCCATTATCCCAACCAATTAAAAGAGATAACTACCCCGCCATTACTACTTTATGCGCAGGGTGATATCTCCCTTTTATCACAACCACAAATTGCTTTAGTTGGTAGCCGTAAGTGCACACCTTACGGGCAAGAAAAGGCCTATCAGTTTGCAGGATTATTAAGTGATGCAGGTTTTACTATTACCAGTGGTTTAGCACTTGGCATTGACGGTTTAGCCCATCAAGGGGCACTTGATAAACAGGGCAAAACAGTTGCCGTTTTAGGCACTGGCCTGGGGAATATTTACCCCAAACGCCACCATAAACTTGCGCAGCAAATTATCGAGGAGGGTTTATTAATTTCGGAGTTTTGGCCAGACTCCCCCGCATTAGCAAGTAATTTTCCACGGCGTAACAGAATTATTTCAGGGTTAAGTTTAGGTGTACTGGTGATTGAGGCATCGAAACGCAGTGGTTCACTGATCACGGCTCGTTATGCAATTGAACAAAATAGAGATGTTTTTGCATTACCAGGTTCAATTGATAATCCGGAAGCTTGCGGATGCCATCAACTGATTCAACAAGGGGCAAAACTGGTCGTTAATACAGAAGATATTTGCAATGAATTTAGTCATTTATCGCTTACCAAGCCAGTAATTAATAAAGCAGAACATAGCCAGAAAACAGCAAGCCACCCTTTATTGGCACATATTGATTTTCATATCACCACACTTGAGCAGCTACTCAAGCGTAGTGGTTTAGATCTGCTTAGCTTACAAAATCAGTTAATAGAATTGGAGATAACTGGTAGTATTACAGCTACTGCACAAGGTTACATTAAGTTAAAAGGCTAAATATGCTTATAAATAACCATCTATCTCTTTGAAAGTTAAAAGGCTAAATATGTTCGAAGTAATCATATATCTCTTTGAAAGTTACATGCAAATTGATCAAACCATTGAGATCGACGCGCAAGAGATCACCGATGAATTATTGGAAGAGGGATTTCAAAAAAATGATATCTCCAAGGCCCTCGCTTGGCTTGATAATCTCGCGAGCCTGCACCAGCAAAATCCACAAAGCAGAACACAATTAGCTAAAGTAACGTCACACCGAATTTATAGTTCAATTGAACAAGATCGTTTAGCCAGTGATTGTCAGGGTTATATCTCGTACTTGGAGCAAGCTGACATATTAAACACTCACACCCGCGAAATTGTGATCGATTGTGCCATGTCATTGGATATCACCGCATTACAACTCCATGATCTTAAATGGTTAATCTTAATGGTGCTATTTAACGATCCAAATAGTAGTGATGCTTTTTTACAGCTTGAATCTATGCTGCTTGATTTTGAAGACGGGCTAATTCATTAATATGACCAAAAGCTCACAAGGTTTACATACGGATCAGCCCCCACAACATGAGATCTGTCCTGAATGTGGCTCCCTCTTGCATATTCGCAATGGTAAACAAGGTGCTTTTTTGGGCTGCTCAAACTACCCGGAATGTACTTATTTACGACCTTTACATGAAAAAAGCGAAATAAAAAAAGTGCTTACAGGCACAAGCTGTCCTCTGTGTGAAGAAGAGTTAGTTTTAAAACAGGGCCGTTATGGTTTGTTTATCGGCTGCAGTGCTTATCCTGATTGCTTACATACCGCGCAACTTTCAGAAAAAACAGAAAAAAAAGAAAAACAGAGCGAAGTCCCCTGTCCATTATGTAAAAAAGGTCTACTAATTAAACGCCAGTCTCGTTATGGAAAAACCTTTTATGCCTGCGATAACTACCCAAGCTGTAAATACGTAGTCAACGACAAACCCGTTAATGAATTCTGTCCAGACTGCCACTGGCCAATCCTGGTTGAACGGAAAACGGCCAGTGCACTTCGCATAATATGTCCAAAAAAAGGGTGTGGTTACCGCAGTAAGCCTATATAATCGTCATCTCTTTTACCTATTTGCTATTTTTTAGCCGATTAATTCTGTGAGGAAACCACTATGACCAAACCATTTGTTGCCATTCTAATGGGATCAGATTCAGACCTGCCGGTAATGCAGAGTACTATTGATGTACTGAAATCATTTGATATCACTTTTGAAGTTAAAGTTACTTCCGCACACCGTACGCCTGCGGCAACTCATTCTTACGTCACAGACGCGGAAGCACGCGGCTGTAAAATATTTATCTGCGCAGCCGGTCTTGCTGCTCACCTGGCAGGCGCAGTTGCGGGTATAACAACTCGTCCAATTATCGGTGTTCCAGTTGACTGCGGTCCTTTGCAGGGTAAAGACGCCCTTCTTTCTACGGTAATGATGCCGGCAGGTGTACCTGTGGCAACTGTTGCCATCGGCAAAGCTGGAGCAAAAAATGCGGCTTACCTGGCAGCGCAAATTCTTGCTGTTGCAGACGATACTTTAGCGCAGCGTGTTGCCGATGATCGCGCCGAAAATGCCAAAGCTGTATTAGCCAAAGATGCAGCATTACAAGTTAAATTAGCAAGCCTGTAATCGCCTCTGTCAATGAATGATATTGATCTTTCTAACGCCCTGAATGTTTTACAAACTCAGGGCGTTATTGCTTATCCTACTGAATCTGTTTTTGGTCTTGGTTGCGATCCTGATTGTGATAACGCCATTAAAAATATCCTAGAAATCAAGCAGCGACCAGCTCACAAAGGTCTGATTTTAATTGCAGCCAATATCGAGCAATTAGAAAATTATGCCGATTTTTCTTCATTAAACATAAAACAGCTAGCAGCAATAAAAAATAGTTGGCCGGGGCCTTTTACTTGGGTCGTAGCCGCTAAAAAAAATCTTTCCAAGCTGATCAGTGGCGATTTTGACAGCGTTGCGGTAAGAGTAAGCGCACACCCGCTTGTTCAGCAATTGTGTTTAGAGTTCGGCAAACCGATCATCTCCACTAGCGCAAATTTATCTGGATTAGCGCCCTGCACGAATAGCCGGCAAGTTGCTGATATGTTTTTAAATCACCCCCTGTTAGAGACAATTATTGATGCGCCTGTTTCTGGATTATCAGCGCCATCGCAAATTTATGATGCAGCCTCTGGAAAACGCTTACGTTAATTCCCCTGGCTAAATTCGCTGTTTTGTAAAATGTTGATAAGTGATAGATTAGCCTTACAAATACTTCCCTTTTATTTTGGAGCTTTTATGGATCAGTACGCTGTTTTTGGCAACCCGATTAAACACAGCAAGTCGCCGTTTATTCATACACTATTTGCAAAGCAAACGGCACAAAAGATGGTTTATAAAGCGATAGAAGCACCCATTGATAATTTTGAAAGCACCTTAAACACGTTTTTTGCAGGACAGGGTAAAGGTTGTAATATTACCGTTCCATTTAAAGAGCAGGCTTTTAAATATGCACAGCAACTTACTGAACGAGCCACATTAGCAGGCGCAGTGAATACCCTGAAATTAACCGATGACGGTGTCATTATTGGTGATAATACCGATGGTGCAGGTTTGGTTTTAGATCTTAAAAACAATCATGTGCCACTTAAAAATGCGCGCATCTTATTATTGGGAGCAGGAGGCGCTGCGCGTGGTGTATGCGGTCCTTTACTCGCGGAAAAACCACAACAGTTAGTCATTGCTAACCGCACTTTTTCAAAGGCACAAACATTAGCGGGTATTTTTGACCAATCTGGTGATATTACTGCCTGCGAATTTGCTAAATTATCGGGCGATTTTGATCTTATTATTAATTCAACATCAGCCAGTTTAAGCGGCCAGGTACCAGCTATCAGCCCTAATTTAGTACGTCCAGAAACTGCAATTTACGATATGATGTATAGCGCACAAGCAACCGCTTTTAATGCCTGGGCAAAACAGCAGGGTGCTAGACTCATTATCGACGGGCTCGGTATGCTGGTAGGTCAGGCAGCGGAAAGTTTTGCAATTTGGCGAGCTATAAAGCCAGGTGCAAAACAAGTTTTAAATGAATTACGCCATAATTTAGCGGACTAAATTAGCAAGAGGAAATAATAATGCAGTCTCATCGTGTCAATGAACTACTTGAACTATTAAAACCTTACTGGTTAAAAAACAAAGAATTAAGCTTAATGGAACTGTTAGCGCAGCTGTCTAAAGAGTCCGGGTTTGATAAACCGCTTGAGCAACTCAGTGATGAAGTGATTATTTACCATCTGAAAATGGATCAAACTGCAAAGGGCGAAATGATCCCGGGTATTGCAAAAGATTGCGAAAATGACTTTCAGGCAGCTTTATTAAAAGCGCGAGGTTTGACCTAGACTATCTGCAATAAAAAGCCATTACTTATACCCAAACTACTTCAAGATGCAGAAATCAACATCTTCAGGTAGCTTGGCTATATAATAACTGACGGCTTCTAAGTAAAAATATAAAAAGGATATTTATGGTTTTTTTATTGAAACGTAACACCTTATTGTTAATAACAATCTTACTTAGCCTAACGGCATGTAGTGACTCATCTACACCGGCAGACAATGTTGATAATCTCGATCATATTTATACCTACCTGAGACAAGATAGACCTGAACCACAGCTTGATCCTGCAGCTTGTGTGAATAACTCACAAGCCTGTACCGTCCAACAACTGCCTTTTATCGCCATCAGTTATCCTGAAACTCAAATCGCAGAGATTATGTCGCGCGTGGTAGTGTCACATGACTGGATGGGGGCTCGTTTTCAATCACTATTAACACGCTTACCGACAGAGATAATAACGTTAATGGGCTCGGTAACAGCAATTGTCATTGCCGATAATATTCGTCCCTCCTTTTACTGGACAGGCACCGGGGCGATTTACCTTGATCCCGCTAATTTATGGTTAACTAATGATGAAAAAAACACTATCCGACAAGGTGGTGATTTCCGAGATGATTTTGGTAATGAATTAGCCTATGAGTTTTTCCACCGTTTTATAAAAGATGGCCAGTATGCATATTTTTATTACCCATTAGATGGTACACAGGAACGTGATATTGAAGATATTATCGTGCCAATGGCAAGTTTATTATTCCATGAATTAGCGCATGCTAATGATTTTATGGCTCGGCAATTAATGCCATCACTTGATCCAACCCAAACTACCAGCTCTGAACTTAACCGCCTTGCGGCGCAACGCCTCAATATCGACCTTTCGCTAACTTATCCTCTTAATAATCAGGTGCTTTTTGATCATGCCGATATTATTTACCAAGGCAAACAAGCAACTGAACAACAAAAGCTAGATAATGCGGCTTATCTTGGCGGACTAATGCAGGAAGAGGGGGCAAACCACCTCTATGCGTATTCACATAAAGCTGAAGATGTCGCGATGCTGTTTCAGGCAAGCATGCTCAAAAAAACATTAGATATCGATATGGACAGCGCCTTTGTTATAAAACCTCAAGGCAATGATCTCAACTGTGCTGACTACCTTGTCAGTTGGGGTCAACGTAACCGGATCGCTGAGCAGTTAACTAAACCGCGAGCGCGTTTTGTCAGCCAAAGATTATTACCTAATAGTGATTTTAACGATTTTTTTGATAATTTAGAAAGTGAGCAAACTTTTCCAGCATTAATTGACTGGTGCGATACCAGCTTAGCGGTAACAAACAAAATGTTATTTAAAAACAACACAAAAATTATCAGACAAAGTCATCAGCATGGTTTAACGATTCGCTAAATACAACGCCATCTATCTGGAGGCTATAGCTGCACAAATAATAATTTACAATTTTAAAACCATTTTGCGCAATAGCTTTACTTTTATTTAACATCTTTACTTTATAATGTCGCCAAACAGCTTTAGTTTAATAATTTCAGGTAATTGGCGATGAATCAACGCATTAAAATAAAAGAGATAAAAAGCACGCATAAAGAGAGTGCAGATCGTTTTAACCCAGGCAAGCGAATTTATGTGCGTGCAGCTTATGGCTTTTTCCAAAAGTTACGCCGTTATACTGGCTGGGGACTGATTTTGTTGTTTCTGGCATTACCCATGATACGCTGGAATGGCAACCAGGCTGTGTTGTTTGATTTTACAAAACAGCAGTTTCATATCTTTAATATGACCCTGTTTCCACAGGACTTAACCCTGCTCGCCTGGTTCTTTATTATTGCAGCCTTTGCACTGTTCTTTTTTACCACTTACCTCGGGCGAATATGGTGTGGTTATACCTGCCCGCAAACCGTTTGGACATTTATTTTCATCTGGTTTGAAGAACGTTTTGAAGGGCCGGCAAATAAACGCAGACGCCTTGATCAGATGCCTTGGGATTTTAATAAAATCTGGCGAAAAACCGCCAAACATACGGGCTGGTTAGTGGTCTCTTTATTTACTGGTTTAGCTTTTTGCTCCTATTTTGTACCCGTTGAGCAGTTATATGCTGACTTTTTCACACTTAATAGCAGCTCTCTTATTTTGCTGAGCGTTTTTATTTTCACCTTCTCAACTTACGCAAATGCGGGCTGGATGCGTTCAATTTTTTGTATTCATATGTGCCCTTACTCGCGCTTTCAATCAGCCATGTTTGATAAACACACCTACAGTGTTGGTTACGATACAAAAAGAGGTGAAAAGCGAGGGCCTAGACGCCGCAAAGTCGATCCGAAAGAACTTGGTTTAGGCGACTGTGTTGACTGTGATCTTTGTGTACAAGTTTGCCCTACAGGTATCGATATTCGCGATGGATTACAGTATGAATGTATTAACTGCGGGGCTTGTGTGGATGCTTGTAACGAGACCATGGATAAAATGGGTTATGCGCGAGGGTTAATTTCATACACATCAGAGCAACAACTTGAAGGCAAAGAAACCAATTTATTACGCCCTAAAATCATTGGTTATGGTCTTATGTTAGCCATAATGGTCGCTATGTTTGTTATCAATATACTCAATTTAAGCAGTGCTGAAATGGAAATTGTTAGAGATAGAGCCGCGTTATATCGAGAAAACAGTGAAGGATTAATTGAAAATACCTACACGCTGAAAATTCTCAATAAAACAATTACAACACAAACCTATAACCTCTCTTTTTCCGGCCTACAAGATGCGCAGTTAATTGGTCCTAAACAGATAATTATTAAGTCAGGAGAAATATTAACGCAACCGATTGCGATTGCTGTAGACCCTTATGATATAAAAGAGAAGAAACGAATAATCACTATTATATTAACCAGTACAAGCGGTGATGTTGAAGAAATTAAACAAGATACTCCTTTCTTTTTAGGTTTATAATCCCACAATAAGTTAGCAATCACCTCCTATTAAGGCGCTATTATTAGCGCCTTACCTTTTAAGGTCAATTATGACAGATGCAAATTTTAGTTATTTATCTCTTACTCCGGAAATCCAACTTGACGCATTAGCAAGTATCGGAATTTATCCGCAAAGTGGCTTAATCGCGCTCAACTCTTATGAAAATCGTGTTTGTTTATTTACAGATGAAAATCAAATTCGTTACGTGGTGAAGTTTTATCGCCCGCAGCGTTGGAGTGAAGCGCAATTACAAGAAGATCATCAATTTAGCTTAGAGTTACACCAGCAAGGCTGTCATTTAGCAGCTCCCGTTGAAATTAACAATCAGACCCTATTTCAATTTAATGGTTACTATTTTGCGTTATTTAACAGTTTATCGGCACGCACCATGGAACTTGATAATATTGATCAACTCTTTGAAGTGGGCTGTGCTTTAGGCAAGATACATCGTATTGGCGCACAAGGCACATTTAAAGATAGAGAAGAGTTAAATGTGCAGATAATGCTGTCTAACCCGATCCAGGCGTTGCAAACAAGCGAGCTGATACCTGAGTTTATTCGCGAGCCATTATTTGCAACATTAAATACTATCGAGCAACAAGTGAGCCAGCAATTAACCAGGCACAAGAGTAAAATAATACGCTTACATGGGGATTGTCATGCCAGCAATATTTTAATTAACGGTGATCACCCCTATTTTGTGGATTTTGATGATTGTAAAATGGGCCCCGCAATTCAAGATTTATGGATGTTATTAAGTGGCAATCGCCAAGAAAAACAACTGCAACTGTCGATGTTATTAGAAGGATACCAAGAAGAGTACGAATTTGACTCACAAGAATTGGCCTTGATTGAACCGCTGCGTAGTATGCGCATTATTAATTATGTGAACTGGATCAATAAGCGATGGTCAGATCCTGCATTTCCGATGAACTTTCCATGGTTTACAACTGACCAATACTGGCAAGAGTTGTTACAATCGCTACAGCAGCAAATAACGGCACTCAAAGAAGCACCGCTTTCTTTGCAACCTAGCTATTAATTTAGCTGGCAATAAAAAATAACGACATAATTACAAAAATACTACTAATTTAATAAAGGAACATACAATGAAAAAGGTTTTTGCGCTTTTCTTGGGTTTAATACTACTTCCACTCACGGCACAAGCTGTTGAATACAAAGAAGGCACTCACTACCAAGTGGTTAAGCAAACTGCGACAGCAACACCTGAAGTGATGGAGTTTTTCTCTTTTTACTGCCCGCATTGTTTCAAATTCGAACCATTAATCGCCACCCTTAAAGATAACTTAGGTGACGATGTAAAAATTAAAAAGAACCACGTTAATTTCATAGGCAAGGAGATGGGCCCTCTACTTACACGTGCTTATGCAGCTGCTGAAATATTACAAGTTGAAGATAAAGTAGCAAACATTATCTTTGACCAAATCCATACGCAGAAGAAAGCGATTAATGGTGAAAAAGATATCCTGGCAATATTTGAAAAAGCTGGTGTTTCTCAAAAAGAAGCAAAAAGTGCATTAGCAAGCTTCCCTGTTAGTGGTTTAGCATCACAAATGAAACGTGATACAGAAACATTTCAAATTCGTGGTGTACCAGCGCTTATTGTTAATGGTAAATACAAAGTAAATACAGGATCGGTAAACAGCACAGAAGAGTTTATCGCTTTAGTTGATTTTCTGTCTAAAAAGAAAGATTAAATCACAATAAGCAATTAAATCTGTTTTATTAAAGGTCACAGAGGTGGCCTTTTTTGTGCCTGATCGTTTTTATGGCATAATAACAAGACCAATTTGAAAACGAATAACCATTCCAAAATCAATGCGCCCAGAGCGGGAACAGCACAGCAACTCTGTGTAGGAACGTAATTAATCAATTTGGCATAACTTATAGATCAAGGGAGCATTATCGTTGAAAACCGTGTTTAACAATGCAGCGCAAATAAAATCTGTTTTACGTGATCTGCACAATCAAAAAGAATCAAGAAAAGCACAGATAGTTGCAATTAGCGGCATTGAAGGTGGTGGTAAACGAGCTTTAACGGAAAAAATTGCTGCAGCTTTAAAACTCGAAGGCGTATCTGTTGCAATTGTCCATACTGATGATTGGGAAGCAGCTGAAAGCGTACGCTTTAACGTTATGAGCAGCCCTGAAGAGTATTACCTGAATGCTTATCGTTTTGATGAAATGGTTGAACAGTTAATTTTGCCCCTGAAACTGTTCGGCAGCATTAAAACATCTGTCACACTTGATGATGTAATGAACCCTCGTACCGTTGAATATGATTTTAACAATATTGATATCATTCTTATCGAGGGCGTTTACCTGCTGCAAGAAGCCTATTTAGATCTTTATGATTACACTTGCTGGGTTGAGAGTGATTATGATGCTGCTTTTGCACGCTTAGCTGGGCAAACTAATATCGAACAATCTCAAGAAGCGCTGGTAAATCTATTTGAGCTATTAATAAAACCTGCCGGTCAATATCATATTTATACGGATGACCCTCAAGGGCATGCCAAGTCGATTTATATCGAACAAGAAACAGATGAAAATGAAGACAAAAAAGCCCAACAATCAGCATAATATCCATAGTGCCTATATGCACTTTGAGCGCCAGCAATGGGCAGAGTTACGCGATAATGTGCAATTAACGCTTTCCGAAGAAGATCTGCAACAACTGCAAGGCATCAACGAATCACTTTCACTCCAAGAAGTGATTGATATTTACCTGCCACTTTCCCGTTTACTTAATTTGTATGTAAAAGCACAGCAATATCGGCATACTGTACGTGATAAATTCTTAAATAGTAAAAATGAGCATGTACCTTATATTATTGGTATTGCAGGCAGTGTTGCGGTCGGGAAAAGTACCAGCGCGCGTATTTTACAAGCTTTATTATCACGCTGGCCAGAACATCCCAAAGTTGCATTGGTGACCACTGATGGTTTTTTACGTTCCAATCAAGACTTGGTTGCACGTAATCTAATGCACAAAAAAGGCTTTCCTGAGAGTTTTGATATCAAGGCGCTGGTTGAGTTCGTTGCATCCATAAAGTCAGGTAAAGAGCTTGTTTCCGCGCCGATTTATTCACATTTAACTTACGATATATTGCCAGACGAAAAGTTAAACGTCGAAAAACCAGATATTGTTATTTTAGAAGGGTTGAATGTATTACAAAGTGCAATTAATTATCCCGACCATCCTCACCGTGTTTTTGTCTCTGACTTTGTTGATTTCTCAATTTTTGTTGATGCCGATACCGACCTGCTTAAACAATGGTATGTGCAACGTTTTTTAAAATTCAGAGCGGGTGCATTTACCGATCCAAAAGCTTATTTTCACAGCTATTCACAAATGTCTGAAAATAAAGCGATTAAAATAGCGGGAAAAATTTGGGATGAAATTAATGGCGTGAATTTAGAAGAGAATATTCGCCCAACACGGGATCGCGCTAATTTGATACTGAAAAAAGCCGCTAATCATCAAGTATCGAGTGTTAAGTTACGTAAATAACAAAAACGCTTTAATCAGTACAAACAAAAAAGGCACTCAAATGAGTGCCTTTTTTATTACTGAAATCGAAACTTAAAGAATAATATCTTTTAAGTTTGGATCTTTACGATCCAGGTAATGTGTTGAATGAATACGACGTACGGTACGTGAGTTACCACGTACCAGTAATGTTTCAGTTGTTGCTAAACGGCCGTTTACTGCCACACCTTCAACTAGGTCACCTTTAGTGATACCGGTCGCAGAGAAGATAATATTGTCATTTTTTACTAAGTCTTCAAGTTTTAATACTTTATTAACTTCAATACCAGCCGCTTCACAGCGAGCCACTTCTTCTTCGCCAATACGAATGTTTTCTTCTGTAGGCTCTTTAACCATAGGGCGAGGAATTAATCGAGCTTGCATATTACCATCTAATGCTCGTACAACTGCAGCTGAAATAACACCTTCTGGTGCACCGCCGATACAGTAAAGCACATCAACTTGGCTATCTGGCACACAAGCAAGTACCGCGATCGCCACATCACCATCAGGAATGGCAAATACACGCACACCTAATCCTTGCATCTCTTTGATAACACGGTCATGACGTGGTTTTGCTAATGTAGCAACCGTTAGCTCTGTTAGCGGTTTACCTAATGCAAAAGCCACTGCTTTTAAGTTTTGCTCTAAAGAGCGCTCCAAGTCGATTGCATCTTTAGCATTTGGACCAACGATTAGTTTTTCCATGTACATATCAGGCGCACGTAAAAAACAGCCTTTTTCGCCAACGGCTAACACAGCCAGAGCATTTGACTGCCCCATTGCTGTCATTCGCGTACCTTCAATCGGATCAACTGCGATATCTACCGCATCACCGCCTGTTTTTGTTCCTACATGTTCACCGATATACAGCATCGGCGCTTCATCTATTTCACCTTCACCGATAACGATTTCACCATCAATATCAATCTGATTAAAAATCAAGCGCATCGCTTCCACTGCTGCACCATCAGCAGTATTTTTATCACCTCGACCTAACCATTTATAACCAGCTAATGCAGCTGACTCTGTAACTCTAGAAAATTCAATTGCTAATTCGCGTCTCATTTATTGAGCTCCCAATGCTAAATATTGTTTTACAAGTAAACCTATTGAATATTCAGCTGATTTACTTATTTATTAAAATTCTGTGCTAACTCTACGCCTCGATTATAGAAGCTATAAAGTAACAATTCTTTGTTTTTACATCATTTTTATTACTTTAGCGTTACCGTTTTAACGGCTTCTCTAAATTTGACCATTGCTTGTTTAATTTGTTCGTTGCTAATATTTAATGCCGGTGCAAAACGAATAACATTTGCCCCCGCCACTAGCACTAATAAACCTTGCTCGGCACTTGCCAAGAAAAAATCTTTAGCTCGATCTTGATACTGTTCACTTAATGCAGCGCCTAATAACAAACCAGCACCACGCAACTCTTTAAATACTGAAAACTCATTATTAATTTCAGTTAATAAATCACGGAATAAAATCTCTTTATCTTTTACACCTTGTAACATCTCAGGAGTATTGATTAGATCAAAAGCTTTATTGGCAACCGCACAAGCCAGAGGATTACCACCAAAGGTTGTACCATGGGTACCAACCGTTAAGCTATTTGCAAACTTAGTTAAGGTTAACATAGCCGCAATGGGAAAACCTGCGCCTAATGATTTTGCAGATGTTAGCACATCAGGTGTAACACCTAACCCCATGTAAGCAAATAATTCACCGGTACGCCCCATACCTGTTTGTACTTCATCAAAAATCATTAATGCATTATGCTTATCACATAAAGCACGCACACCTTGTGCAAATTCTTTGTCAATTGCTAAAACACCACCCTCACCCTGTAATGGCTCTAAAATAACCGCACAGGTTTTATCGGAAATGGCCTTTTCTAATGCGCTCAAATCATTATATTCAAGGTGTGTAATATCAGCCGGTTTTGGCCCAAAACCATCCGAGTAAGTTGCTTGCCCACCCGCAGTGACGGTGAAAAAAGTGCGGCCATGAAACCCCTGGTAAAAAGCAATAATTTCAGTTTTATCTTTTGCATAATTATCAAAAGCAAAACGACGCGCCAGTTTTAATGCCGCTTCATTTGCTTCGGCACCCGAGTTGGCAAAAAAGACCTTTTCAGCAAAGGTATTATGCACTAATTTTTGCGCCAACATTAACGCCGGTTCATTGGTATAGATATTACTAACATGCCATAATTTTTTAGCTTGTTCAGTCAATGCATCAACTAGTTCGGGATGAGCATGACCAAGGGCATTTACTGCGATGCCGCCTGTTAAGTCTATATATTCATTATCTGCCTGATCCCAAACACGAGAGCCTTCACCACGCACAGGGATCATATTTAAAGGCGCGTAGTTTGGCACCATCACTTGATCAAAAAGCGGACGAGTAATTTGTGTGTCTGACATAAGAAAATCCTTTAACTATGTAAAATAAAAACAGATAGACGAAAAACTGGAGTTGCTAATATACGCGCTTATTTTTTGAAACCAAGACCCTGCATAAGAAAATTATTCAACAATTTTAAACCTTGTTCCGACATTATGCTTTCAGGGTGAAATTGTACCCCCTCTACCGGCAGTGTTTTATGACGGATCGCCATAATCTCATCACTTTCAATAACAGTTGCTGAAACATCAAAACAGTCAGGTAATGTTGTCGGCTCAATCACCAGGCTATGGTAGCGCGTAATATCTAAGGGGTTATTTAAACCCGTAAAAACACCTTTGCCATCATGCACGATAAGAGAGTTTTTACCATGCATCACTTTATCTGCGCGCACCACTTGTGCACCAAAGACTTGACCGATACTTTGATGCCCCAAACAAACACCCAGCAAAGGAATTTGTCCGGCAAAACGTTCAATCGCCGCCAAAGAAATACCCGCTTCATTTGGTGTGCAGGGACCGGGGGAGATAACTAAATAATCGGGATTTAAATCAGCAATCTCCTGTAAACTGATTTGATCATTTCTTTTTACGATAACCTCTTGTTTTAGCTCACCAAAATATTGAACTAAGTTGTATGTAAAAGAGTCGTAATTATCGATCATCAAAAGCATGAATGGTCTAACCTATTTATAAGTTGCAAACTATTATTTTAACATCAGCAAACAGCCTAAACTAATTATTTTATTCGGAGTTCACATGAACAAAACAAAAGTACTCATTATTGGCTCTTCGGGTTTAATTGGCTCTGCATTAGTGCCATTTTTGCAAGCACAAGGTTTTGAGGTTGGGCGCCTACTTCGCAAACCACAAGAGTTACACCCTTATTGGGATATAAAACAACGATATTTACATCTAAAAACATTTAATACTCCCGATGTGATTATTAATTTAGCCGGTGAAAATATCGCAAACGCACGCTGGACAAAGCAGAAGAAACGGCAATTAGTAGAAAGTAGAATTTCATCAACTAAATTACTTGTTGAACACTTTCAAAATGTTTCTCCACCACCAAAGCTGTTCATCAATGCCTCTGCCATCGGATTTTATGGTGATAGGGAGCAACAGCAATTAGATGAAAGCAGCACTGTAGGTAATGATTTTGTTAGCCAATTGGCTTTGCAATGGGAGCAAGCTAGCCAAGGGATTAAAAATATTGCTACCAGGCTAGTAAACTTACGCACAGGAGTTGTCATTAGTAAAGATGGTGGCGCTTTAACTAAAATGCTACCGGCATTTAAATTG
>NZ_CEZLMY010000028.1:28830-32520 GCF_983033635.1 Psychromonas sp.
GAATTGGCTCAGGCAAGCAGATTATGAGCTGGATTGATATCAATGATCTGCTCAAGGCAATTTTGTTTATTATCCATAACCAGCAAATCGAGGGGCCTGTGAATATGGTTTCACCGAACTCACTTTCAAATCAACAGTTTAGTCAGTTACTCGCAAAACAACTAAAACGCCCAAGTTTACTGCCCCTGCCTGAGTTTTTGGTTAAATTATTGTTTGCAGAAATGGGCAAAGAGTTATTACTCTCAAGTACAGATGTAATACCTAAAAAGTTAATTGATGCGGGTTTTGAGTTTGAATATGCAAAACTAGAAAAGAGTCTTTTGAAGCAGTTAGGTTAGTTTTTTTATTGATAACATATTAAAAAACAGGCAAAGGAAAGGGCAGCCGAAGCTGCCCTAAGTTTAGTCACTCTATCTAAATCCGTGATAGTTGATGCTCCCTGCTGTACATCCGTTTGACTAATGCCCATCCAGGCGTCCACTTCCCAATCCTTTGGGTACATCCTTTTATACATCCATATCAGATAAACGATCCTGTTTATCAATCATCTCCCGTTCCTTAGGAGGTGTCCATCTTTTGTCATCCTGACCTAATAATAACAATCCTAGTTATTATTAACCTTCAATCCTAGAAGGTGTTCCTTAACTACATCCTGTAGCTTGTTCCTTTATCATCCTGATATATAAAACAATCCTGTTTTATAATCTCTCATCCTAAGAGTGTCCTTGCGTCTTCCTGACTAGATAAATAATCCTTATTTACCTTTAACAACATCCTGTTGTTATCCTTGCATCGATCATTGATTGTTTTACATCCTGTAAAACACTCTCCGTCCTTGCGAAATAGATAATACGTGTTTATAAAGTTAAATATGACAAAAAAGAACAATAAGTTTCCATACCAAGAATATCAACAAATAATATTCACCCATAATTCAACAAGTTACAGGAAATGAGAGTTATTAACACTCTAAATTCAGCGGTTAATAGGAACAATATCCCTAATCAACAATGGTCGATCTCTTACAAGATAAATTTGTAGCAAAAAAATCCCAGCAATTAGCTGGGATTTCCTTTTCAAATCATACTGTAAAGTGTGATCTAGAAGTCGTAACAGCAGCAAAAGTAGTTGCTAAGCTTGGTTGCTGATTAATTAGAAGTTATAACGTAAACCTACTAATAACTCATCTTCTTTACCTTCTAAATTATCTAATTTGTAAGAAGCATAAGTACGGATAGACTTATTAAAGCGGTATTGTGCTTCAAAAGCAAAGAAGTCTTCAGTATCGGCAGTAACACCAGAAACTTCTTCTTCAGCCATACCCACGATAGCAATTAAACGTAACTCTTTAGTTACTTTGTATTGTGCTGCAACTTCTAAAGAGGTGAATTCAGTACTCGCATCAACATCACCGCCAGCGTAAGTAGCAGCTACGTATAGGCTGTTAAGAGTGTAAGCAGCACCTAATGTTGCTTGGTTAGCTTGTTCTGCATCAGAGTAAGATGCACCAAGATCTAAACCAAAGTCAAAAGAGTACACAGCAGAGATAGCAAATGAATCAGCATCTTTTTCATCTTGAGCGAGGTAGTCAGTCTGTACTGTTAATGCATCAGCAAAAGTGCCAGAGTATAGAAAAGTATTACTTTGTTTATCAGAAGCTGAATCGATGTATTGTTGCTGACCAGAGTGCTCAGAAGCGATATCAGAGAAATCAGAAACTTGTACGTTAGCGGTATCTTGTTTACCGTAAGAGAAATTACCGATTTGAGTACCTAAACCAACAAACAGGTAACGGTTTTTTAAGTAATAACCATCATCTTTATCTGCTTTATCTTTTGCGTTTGCTGTGATTTCATATTCCATAAAACCAAAACCAGTTAAGTTCTCTGAAATTTGAGTTTCGCCTGCAAAATTAATACGTGCGCGGCTTTTATCTTCCATAGTACCTTCAACTGAATCGCTGAATAGACCACGAACCTCAACACGTCCACCTACTTTCAATGTTGTACCATCTTTATCATAAACAGTCGCTGCACCCGCTGTTGCTGAAATCAAACTAGTCACGATTACTGTTGCTAATAATGTTTTTTTCATAGTTCTTCCGTATTTATTTAAAGGTTATTATTAAATTTTAAGTTTTATCAGCTCTATGGCTGTTTACGAAATGAAGCTTAACTTCGTTCTGTGACATAATTGTGACAAATATAAAGTAACGGCTAATAAATAGCCGATGGCTTATTTCAATAAATGGAATCTTAATGGTAATCATTATCAATTACAACGGAGGTACAAAAAAAACCGTGAATTAACGGCTTTTTTTAAGAGGGGAGTTAGAAGCTATTATCTATTTACCAATACAAAAACTCGAAAATATTCGCCCTAAAAGATCATCTGAGCTGAACTCTCCGGTGATTTCACTAAGGTATTGCTGTGTTAAACGCAACTCTTCAGCTAACAGTTCACCAGCTTTGAACTCTTCAAGCTGAATTTTACCTTCAAGTAGATGCGCTTGAGCATTATCGATCGCCTCTAAGTGGCGACGGCGTGCCATAAACCCGCCTTCGCTATTACCTTGATAACCCATAATATCTTTCAGGTGCTCTTTTAATGCATCCACACCTAAGCCCGTTTTAGCTGAAATACGATACACTGGGTGTTGATGATCTTCAGTTACAGATAAAGACTCGCCAGTTAAATCCGCTTTATTGCGAACAACGGTTAAGCCGATATCTTTAGGCAGCTTATCAATAAAATCAGGCCAAATATCATGCGGGTTTTCTGCGTCTGTTGTTGTTGCATCAAGCATAAATAGAACACGATCGGCACTGTTAATTTCTGACCAGGCTCGTTCGATACCTATTTTTTCAACTTCATCAGCACCTTCACGTAAACCGGCTGTATCGATAATATGTAAAGGCATACCATCAATATGGATATGCTCCCGCATCACGTCACGCGTGGTACCTGCAATATCAGTAACAATTGCACGCTCAATACCTACAAGGTTATTTAATAAACTCGACTTACCCGCATTTGGACGCCCGGCGATCACCACTTTCATACCTTCACGTAAAATAGCGCCTTGCTTGGCTTGTTTTTGTACCGCGTCTAAATTATCAATAATTTTGTATAAATCAGTGGCAATTTTGCCATCACTTAAAAAATCGACCTCCTCTTCAGGAAAATCAATGGATGCTTCGACATAAATACGTAAATGAATCAAGCTTTCAACTAAATGATAAATTTTCTCTGAGAATTCACCCTGCAGTGAGTTCAACGCACTTTTAGCAGCTTGCTCTGAAGTGGCTTCAATAAGATCGGCAATCGCTTCAGCTTGTGCTAAATCGAGCTTATCATTCATAAATGCACGTTCTGAAAACTCTCCAGGATTGGCACTGCGGATATTTTTGAAGCTTAAAATAGCTTTGATAAGCATATCCATCACCACAGGTCCACCATGACCTTGAAGCTCCAAGACATCTTCACCTGTAAAGGAGTTAGGCGCTTTAAACAGCAGTGCAATACCTTGATCAAGTACCTCTTGATGTTGATCTTTAAAAGGTAAGTATTCGGCATAGCGTACTTTCGGCACTTTGCCTAAAATCGCTTGAGCAACCGTTTCGGCATCAGGCCCGGAAACGCGAATAATACCCACGCCTCCTCGTCCAGGTGCCGTCGCTTGAGCAACAA
>NZ_CEZLMY010000029.1:0-27207 GCF_983033635.1 Psychromonas sp.
GTGTCTGTGGGGTCGCATTATAGAGATAGCGATCACATTGGCAAGTGTTTTTTTAAATAAAGTTGCAGTTTATTAAAACCTTTATATTTACGTTTACAAAGTAAACAATTATTAGAGCTTTGTGATTTTTATTACCTATTCACACCAACGTTTACCTATCTTATGCGGGATCTTTAAGTGATCTAATACTCTTGCAACCATAAAATCTTGTAAATCTTCAATTGTTTTTGGCTGATGATAAAAACCTGGCGCTAAAGGCATAACTGTTACGCCAAGCTCGGACAGGGTCAGCATGTTTCGTAAATGAATAGTTGAAAAGGGAGTTTCCCTTGGCATTATGATTAATTGCCCACGTTCTTTTAAAATCACATCAGCCGATCTTTCAATTAAGTTATTTGATACCCCCTGTGCAATTGAGGCTAATGTGCCACAACTACATGGGCAAATAATCATTTTATCCGGTGCAGATGAACCAGAAGCAACAGGTGAAAACCAATCTTTAGCAGTCAGTGCAATTATTTGCTGTTCTTTGCTTTGATACTTGTTTTGTAAATAAGTATTTAAATCATTTACATCTTCAGGCCAGTCTTCATTCTCTTCTGTTTTTAAAACGATTTTGGCAGCATCTGAAAGCAATAAGTATATTTGTATCTCGGCATCAACTAATGATTTCAGTAATCGTAAGAAATAACCACTGCCTGAAGCACCAGTTACTGCTAAAGTGATTTTATCTTTATACTCTTTGCTTTTATTCATAACTAGCCCTGCAGTCGCTCTAATAGTTTTTGATGAATATTACCAAAACCGCCATTACTCATTATTAAAATATGATCATTGGGTTGTGCTTCAGCCACTAATTTATTACATAAGTTATCAATATCATTCGAGATATCAACCGTTTTAGCTTGCTCATCAAATAGCTCCTGCATAGACCAGTTAAGATCTTCAGTTTCAAAACAATAGACGCTATCCGCTGCCGTTAATGAATTAACTAATGCTTCTTTATGGATACCTAACTTCATAGTGTTTGATCTAGGCTCTAATACTGCGATTATTTTTTCATTACCAACTTTGGCGCGTAAACCCGCTAATGTTGTTCTAATTGCTGTCGGATGATGGGCAAAGTCATCATAAACCGTAATATTATTAATTTTCCCTTTAACTTCCATACGGCGCTTAATACTTTTAAATTCGGCTAATGCTTCAATTGATATTTCAGGCGTAACTCCGACATGTCGAGCGGCCGCAATTGCAGCAAGCGCATTATCCACATTATGATCGCCCATTAATGACCAGTTTACTTGTCCCTGTTTTTCTTGATTCAAAAACACTTCAAACAAAGTTCCGTCTTCTTTTACTTTCTGACAAGACCAGTTTTCACCAAGGTATTCAACTTCACTCCAACAGCCCATATGCTTAACAGCCATTAACGCTTCATCCTTATTGGGAATAATTATCCGACCTGTTGCTGGAACTGTTCTTACCAGGTGATGGAACTGCTTTTTAATCGCATTAAGATCTTCAAAAATATCAGCGTGATCAAACTCGAGGTTGTTAAGTACTAAAGTTCGCGGATGGTAATGCACGAACTTAGAACGCTTATCAAAAAAAGCACTATCGTATTCATCTGCTTCGATAACAAAAAATGGCGTTTCACCTAATCTTGCTGACAAACCAAAATTTTCAGGAACACCACCAATTAAAAAACCAGGCTTCATATTCGCGTATTCTAGAATCCAAGCCAGCATACTTGCTGTTGATGTTTTACCATGTGTGCCGGCAACCGCTAAAACCCAGCGATCTTTTAATATATGCTCTAATAACCATTGTGGACCGGAAATGTAAGGTATTTGTTTATCTAAAACAGCTTCTACGCAAGGGTTACCTCGGCTCATTGCATTGCCTATCACCACAAGATCGGGTTTTGAATCTAACTGGCTTGGATCAAAACCTTGTATCAGTTCGATGCCCTGATCGCATAATTGTGTACTCATCGGAGGATAAACATTTTTATCACTTCCGGTAACTTTATAACCCAGAGACTTGGCGAGAATAGCGACGCCCCCCATAAAGGTGCCACAGATGCCGAGAATATGAATATGCATAAAAACCTCAAAACAGAATAATAGAAAGTAAAGTAATACCCAAGCTACCTGAAGATGCAAGAATCAGCAAGTCGGGAGGTGACCCTATTCAATGCATGAAGTTGAAGATCTAGTCATTCTAAATCAATACTTCATAACGCTGAAGAGGGTTTCCTCCCACCTTGCCCTTTAGGAGGAACACTCAAAAGTCAGCTCTGCGTTACAACATTTGAAAAGGGAATAACCATTCAAGGTGTTAAATGCTTGCATTTACACCTACCGATAGAGGATTAACGAAGTTAATCGCTCGAAAGGTCTTCATGTTGTGCCTGGATCAGACATCCGAGAGTTCCTCTGAATCTGCATCTTCAGGTAGTTTGGGTATATACCTGATTATTAAATTATCACCAATAAAAAAGGCGAGCCCCTTTATGGAGCTCGCCTTTTGTTAATAATTAAGCAGATGTTTAAGCTATTATGCTTCAAATGCTTCCTGCAGGAACGGAATAATTTGTTTCTTACGGCTAACAACACCTGGTAATTCAAATGCATGCTCAACCACAGTGCTATTTAATGCAGCTGCCACTTTCTCTGCATCTTTACTTACGATTAATGCAGTTGTATCCAATTTATTGATATCAGTTAATAATACAATTGTTGAGTGGTAATCGTTTTCAGCTTGTAATTGGCCCATTTCCGCTAACATATCTGTCTTTTTCTCAAATGCCGTTTCTAATGAGGTTAACTCTAACTGACCAATTGCTAATTTCTCACCCGCCATCTCAAATACTTTTTGATCACGTAGGATTAACTCAGCAGCAGGTACATGTTTGATATCTGATTTTGCATCAAACTGTGCGTTTGCGAATGCTTTTATATCTGTGACGCCGGCGATTTCGGCTAGTTCTTTAACAGCCACTTTATCAATGTCCGTTGTTGTTGGACCTTGGAAGTTAACCGTATCAGAAATGATTGCGCCCATCATTAGTTTTGCAATAGCAGCATCAGGTGCTTGATTGTGGAATTTATACATGTTGTAAACAATCGTTGCGCTACAGCCTACAGGCCAAATCCAACATTCAAGTGGTTCAGATGTGGTGATATCACCTAGTTTATGATGGTCGACAATACCGCGGATTTTTGCTTGTTTCATATCAGCAGTACCTTGATTCCAGTCAGAGTAATCAACAATGAAAATCTCTTCACCGGCAACTGATGTACGAATTTCCGGCTCAGGAAAACCAGCTTGTTCAAGCAGGTACATAGCTTCTGGGTTTGGCTCACCTTGTAGTGCTGGAGTTGCTTCTTTACCTAGTTTATTGAATAAACTTGCAAGAGCAATAGCCGAACATACGCTGTCACAATCTGGGTTTTGGTGTCCTAGTACAATCATTTTTATTTCCAATTTGCTGTTGATTAATTGCAGGCAGAATAACCGATTTAATTAAAATAATTAAGTGTAAAAAGAAATTATTCGCTTTTGTCGGCTAGTTTTGTTACTTCTTGGTCAGAAAGCTGACGATATTGCATTCTATCAAGCGTTTCGTAACCTTTATAATAGCGTCCATCAGCACAGGTATATATCAGGTAGTGATTTCTTAATAAACCGCATCCTGGAGATAAACGGTATGACCATGCTTGATTGGCGTGATTACGTTCATCTTCTCGACGTTTGTATTCCTCTGCCCTTTCGCGTTTTTGATCAAACAGATCATTACGAATAACTGAGTCGCTTTTTTCGATAGTTACCTTTCCCGCACCCGCAGAAAAAGATAACACAATTGATAGGCTGATTAATATCCGCAGTAACATAAAACTCTCTCCAAAATATTAGAGAGCTTTTACCTCAAAATAGGGGTTCAATAAACTCTCCTGTTGATTATAGCGTAAAGCTTGACCATCTAATTTACAAACAATTGCTCCTGCTTTTTCAGCAACACAATGACCCGCTCCCGTATCCCACTCCATAGTTGGACCTAAACGCGGATATATATCAGCCAAACCTTCGGCTATTAAACAGAACTTTAATGAACTACCAACCGAGACCATCTCATAATCACCTAATTTTTCAAGGTAACTAGCCAGATCTGAACTTGGATGTGAACGACTGCCAACGACTTTTAAAGTTTCTCCAGGTTTTACCACTTGCAGACGAACATTGGCTTTTTCAGCCGTGGTTAAATAAGAATATTGTTTATCAGTAAAATATAACTTATCTAATACCGGTGCGTAGACAACAGCTAAAACCGGTTTACCCTCTTCAATCAAGGCAATATTAACCGTGAACTCACCATTTTTATTGATAAATTCTTTGGTACCATCAAGCGGATCCACTAACCAAAACTGACGCCAAGTTTGACGCACCGACCAGTCGATATTGGCATCTTCTTCGGATAAGACCGGTATTTCAGGGGTTAGTTCAGCTAAACCAGCTGCGATAATTTGATGGGCGGCCAAATCAGCTTCGGTTAATGGTGATGAATCAGATTTAATCTGCACGTCAAAGTCACGCTGATAAATCTGTAAAATTTTCTCACCGGCAATGCGCGCAATTTTACAAATTCCCTCAACCACAGACTGTTCATCAAAAGCAATAATCTCTGTTTTAGACATAACCATTCTCTCTTAAGTAATTAACAATGATATCGACAGCTTCTGATAAAGGTTGTTCGCCATTTTCGACACGAATTTCAGCAGACTCAGGCACTTCATAAACACTATCAATACCAGTAAAGTTTTTGATTTCACCAGCTCGCGCCTTTTTGTATAAACCTTTTGGATCGCGTTTTTCACAAATCGCCAGTGGCGTATCCACAAATACTTCGATAAATTCAGTTTCCGGTAATAACAAACGTACTTGCTCACGATCTTCACGGTGTGGGGAGATAAATGCAGTTAAAACAATCAAACCTGCATCAGCCATTAATTTAGCAACTTCTCCAATGCGGCGAATATTTTCTTTACGATCATCATCACTGAAGGTTAAGCCTTTACATAAGCCCATACGCACATTGTCACCATCGAGCAGATAGGTATGCGAACCGATCTCAAATAGTGCCTGCTCGACAGCACCGGCAACTGTTGATTTACCAGAACCACTTAAACCTGTGAACCACAATACACAAGGTTTCTGTTTTTTCTGTTCACTGCGCTGACTTTTGTCAACTGCATGCTGGTGCCAAACAATATGTTCGTTGTTTGTTATAATTGGACTATTAGCTGACATAGAAATACTCTTAAATTATTAAATTTCAAAAACTAAAAACTAAAAAGGAAACAGTTGCGGAATAGTAAACAATACAACCGCGGAATACAGAATAGACATTGGGATGCCCATCTTTAGGTAATCTTTAAACTCATAATCACCTGCACTGTAAACCATTAAATTTGTTTGGTAACCATATGGAGAGATAAAGCTGGCACTAGAGCCAAAAATCACCGCCATAATAAATGGCATAACACTGACGTCATAAGCAACAGCCAAACTGTATGCAATTGGAAATGCTAACGCGGCAGCTGCATTATTGGTTATTAACTCAGTTAAGATCAGCGTCACCAGGTAGATTGCAATAAAGGCCCCTAACACACCAAATCCATTTAAGTGTAACTGTAAAAAACGCCCAAGCGTATCGGCGAGCCCCGTACTGGTCATAAGATGTGCTAATGAAAGCGCCGCACCAACAATCGCCCAAATTTCTAACGGAAAACGGCGACGTACCTCATTCCAGCTTAATGCCCCCATTAATAAAGAGACGACCAGTAAAACTAATAATCCTTTAAACAGTGGCACTAGATTAAAAACAGATAATAATACAACGGCCAAAAATCCGAATATAACACCACAACTGCGCTTAATATCAAGTCGAGTACTGGCATCTACACCACTTATCAATACAAAATTTCGTGTTAGATTTTTATTCTGCTCAAAAGTTTTACCGGGCGCGAGTAATAAAGTATCACCTTCGCGCAATTCAACTTTACCAAGCCCACCTTCAAGGGGTGTATGGCCTCGACGAATCGCCACCACAACAGCATCAAAATTTTCACGAAAGTGACATTCTTTAAGTGTTTTCCCGGTAATACTTGCTGACGGGCTAACAATCACTTCCACTAAATTTTGCCCGGTTAATTGGTGCTCAGCAAATAGCTCTAAGCCCTGTATATCTTGTAACACCCCCACGCTATCAACATCACCACAAAACAGTAAGCGGTCTTTTTCTTGGATAATCTCATCGGGTGAAACAGGGCATATCTTTTCACCTTTACGCACTATTTCAGCTAAATACAACTGTTGTAAATTACGCAGATTATTATCAGCAACACTACGCCCTATCAAAGGAGAAACAGTATTTACTTTTGCTTCTAAAAAATAACTGGCCTGATCGTTATTATTATGCAAACGATCCGGTAATAGATGGCTAAAAGTAAGTAAAACAACTACTCCAACTGCAAGACCTGCCAATCCAACTAACGAAAACTCAAAGAAACCAAGGCTGGGTAGCCCTTTCTCCACGACGAAACTGTTTACAATCAGATTGGTTGAGGTGCCTACCAGCGTTAATGTTCCACCACAAATTGCAGCATATGAAAGCGGGATCAACAGTTTAGATGGTGCATGTTGATTATTGCGCTTTACAGCACTAATAAGCGATGCAACCACGGCAGTATTGTTCATAAAGGAAGAGAGAAAAGCCGTTGATAAACTAAGTTTTAAAATAACCTGGCTATAACTGCCTTTAGAAAAAGAGTGACTAATTAGTGCAATTAAGCGTGTTTTTTCTAAAGCACCGGAGATCATCATTAAAAGGACTAAGATTAACAATGATTCATTGGCAAAATTGCTCATCAATTCAGGAACTTCTATTAAACCACCGAGATAACAGATTAACAACGCACCAACAAAAAGTAGTGCCGGCTTTATTTTAGTGGTGATTAACAGCACCACTAAAGCAAGTAAAATTGTTAAAACGAATCCCTGAACCGATGTCATGATTCTTCGCCTATTTCTTAGCTAACTGGTTAAGATCAAGCGCTTGCCAATGTGGGAAGTGCTGACGAACAAGCTGATTAAAGGCTAACTCAAATTCACTGTATTGATGTTTAACTTCAATTTCAGCCAAACTGTCAGTAATCATACCGGCGCCAATCGTCACGTTAGTGATGCGGTCAATAATGATAAAGCTGCCCGTTGAAACTACATCCTGGTATAGATCAAAGACGACTTTCTCTGTTAACTGCACTTCACAAGAAGCTATTTCATTTAATCCAATAGAATCCGCAGATGATTTTTCTAAGGTATTAACATCCACTTTAAAATCAATTGCTTCAATTGAACCTGTAGTCTTTTTTGTAGCAACTTTAATATCGTATTGCTGACCTGGCTTTAAAGCATCTTCACTCATCCAGACAATGTTTGCTTTAAAACGATTGCTTAAGTTAGCAAGTTGATCTGACGCGACTAAAACATCACCACGGCTGACATCAATCTCATCATTTAAGGTCAAGGTAATCGCCTGATCAGCAAATGCGCTTTCTAGTTCACCATCAAAGGTGACTAATGATTTAACCGTTGAGCTTTTGCCTGATGGTAATGAGGTAACGGAATCACCCACTTTGACTGTGCCGGCTGCAATTGTGCCGCTAAATCCACGAAAATCTAAGTTTGGACGATTTACATACTGCACTGGTAAACGAAATGCTTTTTTACGGTTAGTAGCTTTGATGGGTGCATTTTCTAATATTGATAATAGCGCCCCCCCTGTGTACCAAGGTGTGGCAGCACTTTCGTTGACCACATTGTCACCGTTCAAGGCAGATAAAGGAACAAAGTCGATTAAGCGATCATTCGCGCCATTTTCCAGACCTTGTGCGAATTCCAGATAGCTTGCTTTTATCTCTTCATAACGCGCTTGCGAGAAATCAACCAAATCCATTTTATTTACTGCAACAACAAAGTGCTTAATACCTAATAACGAAGCAATGAAGCTATGGCGTTTGGTTTGTGTTAATACACCGTAACGCGCATCGATTAAGATAACGGCTAACTGACAAGTTGATGCTCCCGTTGCCATATTGCGAGTGTATTGCTCATGCCCTGGTGTATCTGCAATAATAAACTTACGTTTTTCCGTTGAGAAATAACGGTAGGCAACATCAATGGTAATGCCCTGTTCACGCTCAGCGGCCAGGCCATCCACTAACAGTGCTAAATCAATTTGATTACCTGTCGTGCCGACTTTTTGGCTGTCAGAATGTAGCGTTGCTAATTGGTCTTCATAAATCTGGTGAGAATCATGTAATAAACGGCCGATTAATGTACTTTTACCATCATCCACACTTCCGCAAGTTAATAAACGCAATAAGCTTTTATGTTGCTGCTCTGAAAGGTAGTTTTCTATACCTTTCTCTTTTAGTTCTGATGCAATACTTGAATTCATTTTATCTACCTTAAAAAATAAGAGTGTTCACTTAACCTAAATACGTGCCTAGAAATAGCCTTCACGTTTTTTAAGCTCCATGGAAGCGGCCTGATCCGAATCGATTAATCGCCCTTCGCGTTCACTGGTTGTAGCAATCAACATCTCCTCAATAATTTCCGGTAATGTTTCAGCATCAGAGTTGATTGCACCCGTTAACGGATAACAGCCTAATGTTCTAAAACGAACCTTCTCCTGCTTAATCTCTTCGCCCTCCTGCAATTCAAAACGATCATCATCAACCATGATTTTCACCCCATCACGTTCAACAACTGGGCGCTCTTTTGCAAAATAAAGGGGTACGATTTCAATACTTTCTTGGTAGATGTACTGCCAGATATCCAGTTCAGTCCAGTTTGAAAGCGGGAAAACACGGATGCTTTCACCTTGATTTACTTGACCGTTGTAAGTATTCCATAACTCTGGACGTTGACTTTTCGGTTCCCAACGGTGATTTTTATCGCGGAATGAATAAACACGCTCTTTAGCACGAGATTTCTCTTCGTCACGACGAGCACCACCAAAGGCCGCATCAAATTTCCATTTATCTAATGCTTGTTTTAAACCTTGGGTTTTCATAATGTCGGTATGTGTTGAACTGCCGTGTACAAACGGATTGATATTCATTGCCAACCCATCTGGATTTTTATGCACCAGTAGCTCAAAACCGTATTTTTCAGCCATATAATCACGAAATGCAATCATCTCTTTGAATTTCCAGTCAGTATCAACATGCATTAATGGAAAAGGAATTTTACCGGGGTAAAAAGCTTTACGCGCAAGGTGTAACATCACAGCAGAGTCTTTACCTACTGAGTACATCATTACCGGGTTATCAAATTCGGCCGCAACTTCGCGGATGATATGAATACTTTCAGCTTCTAACTGTTGTAGGTGAGTTAACCTTTCTGAGCTCATTTTTTTCTCCATTAAGCAATCTGCTTTATCAATGGGAAAACTATAGAGGTCTGGTTATCACAATAGAAATACTTAAAAGAGATTTTTTATAAAGAAAAGGAATAACAAAAAGATAACATTGATGCACTACGGGGGCTAGGCAAGCAAATTGATGAGTTTTGAAAGGGGTTCAAAACTCATTTATTGGAAAATTTAGCTTTTATTTTGTGGCATGGCCTGCTTGACATAAACATCAAAACGATTTTTCTTGGTTTTAATACTCATACTCGGTTTTTTACCATTTAAAAACGGCGCATAATCAGGCCGTTTAACCACCACACGATAACGCGCTGCATTTAATGCGACTTCCAATAAATCATCGGCATCTAAATCAGCGCCAACAACACCTTGGAAAACACGCATCTCTTTTTTAACTAATGCCGATTTCTTTTTATGCGGAAACATAGGATCAAGGTACACGACATCCGTTTGATGATCTTTAAGATATTCATAACCGGATCCAAAATGCAGTTGCATGCGTTGCTGCATCCACTCTCCGATTTCAAAATCCAAGTATGCACGCTCTAAACCATCTTCAAGCAGAGCAGCTGCCACAGGGGAACGCTCAACCATAGTGACATTACAACCTAATGACGCTAATACAAATGAATCACGTCCCAGCCCGGCAGTAGCATCAATAACATCAAGGTGAACACCCGCTTTTAAACCGATCGCTTTAGCAATCGCCTGCCCTTTACCGCCACCAAATTTACGCCTATGCGCGACCGCACCGGAAGCAAAATCAACAAATACCAATCCCTGTTTGGGATCATCGACTTGCTCAAGCGCTAAATATTCGGGTAAAAGGTGTAATTGAAAGTTATCACTGTGAGTGCTTAAAAAGCCCCACTTTTCACGCAATATTTTAGCTTTATCGCGCAAAACACTCTCATTACAAATTAAAGGAATATCCATTACAGTGCATTCTCTGTTATACCAATTCCGTTAATTAGATGATCTATTTAGGCGTAGGAAAAATGGGTGAAGCAAGGCATTGATTGCAATAAATAGTTGTTCTAATTGCAAAATCAATTACGAAGCTAGCATTCATTTTAACAAGCATAAATGAATAGTAAATTATCGGATTTAGTATTATTTATTTACAAATAAAAAAGCCAGTCAATTGACTGGCTTTTTCGTGACAAGCTGATCTTTATAAGGGGGTTACGATATATAACAGATCACCGCTAGATACTTGTTGACCGTTCGCGTTGATAATTCGCTCAACACGGAATTTAGTATCAGCATCATATAAAACCGCATCCTGACGGTTAAAGCTTGCTAATGTCACAGGCGAGAACATTTTCATCGCTTCCATCAAACCCACTGTTTGATCGATAGTAACAATATCTCCTTCATGGACAAAATCAGGCTCTGCAGGCGAAGAAGCCCGGTAGAAAATACCCGCACTTTGGGCAATAACTTTCAGCTCATTACTACCGTCAACTTGAATTGATACTTCACTGCTACCTAATGAAGCGGATGCTTCCATCTCATCAATCATCACTTGCTGATCAAGTTCAGCCATGAATTTCGGCAGATAAGTTGTATCGTAAACGCCATTTAAGAAGGTCTCATCTTTTAAGATTCGTTGTAACAAAGGAATATTTGTTGCGATTCCCTTAATAACCACATTATCCAAGAATTTCAGTAACTTTTTAACGGTATCATTACGATCTTTACCATGACAGATAAACTGTGCCACTAGGCTGTCGTAATAAGGAGAAACCTCTTTACCCTCAGCAATCATCGACATCACTTCAACATCGTCTTGCTGTGGAATAACACATTCAAGCACTTTACCCGGATGAGGTACTAACTGCATAATGCCATTATTATCAATTGCAGCTTTCTCTGCAGTTACACGCACTTCAATTGCATAACCTTTTTTCTGAGGTTTCAGATCAGCAATGCTCTTACCTGATGCAATATCATATTGCGCACTAACAATATCAATACATGATGTTGCTTCAGTAACAGGATGCTCTACCTGTAAACGCGTATTCATCTCCATGAAGTAAATAGCATCTTCATCCAGGTCATAAATAAACTCAACCGTACCCGCGCCCATATAATCAACCGCATCAGCGAGTGCTGCTGTGTGTTGCAATGCCAACGCTTCCAACTTAGCAGGCAGCATAGTTGACTCTGACTCTTCAACCACTTTTTGGTTGTTACGTTGTACAGAACAGTCGCGAATACCTAGCACTTTGGTATTACAGTGTTTATCACGTAATAGCTGCACTTCGATATGACGTAATGAAGTGATGTATTTCTCCAGATATAGATCACCATTACCAAAGGCACTACGCGCTTCAGCTGAAACCTGGCTAAAGCCGGCAAACATATCTTCAGCTTTTTCAATAACCAAGATACCTTTACCACCACCGCCGTTTACCGCTTTAAGCAGTACCGGGTAACCCATACCATTAGCAATATCAAGCGCTTGTTCTGCACCAGTCAAAATACCATGACTACCGGGTACAACAGGAACACCATTATCTTGTGCGGTTTTAATTGCGTTAGATTTATTACCCATGGTTAGCATGCTAGTCATACTTGGACCGACAAAATTGATATTGTGACTAACACAAAGATCGGCAAAGTGCGGGCTTTCAGATAAGAAACCGATACCAGGATGGAGCGCATCAACTTCTTCATATTCTGCAACTTTTAATACAGAGCCGGCATTTAGGTAACTTTCATCTGATGTATTACCACCTAAACAAACCAGTTTATCGCCTTCGCCAAGCATATCTGCAGGTACTGATGTCATATCCGGATCAGATGCAACCAGTACAACATTAATATTGTTATCTTGTGCTTTACGGATTAATTTAACCGCAGTACAACCTCGAGCATGGACTAACACTTTTTTCACTGGTGTCATCAATTCACGCGGATCCGCTTTCGAGAAAGCATCTTTGTTAATATCACAAACAGGTACAAAACCTGTTAGTGCACGTTGAATTGTCTCTTCAATAGTAATTACCGGCATCGGCATGTTTTCATCAATTTCGCGTAATTTATCGTTAAGATCATCTGAAAACGGGTTAATCACTAAACCATCCATTGCTCCAGACACGCGAGACAGATAATTTGATAATGTTGAAGTTGACGGTAAATATGCAGGTACAACCATTTGCCCGGCAAACGGCATATTTGTACCCGATAAGTAATAAGTTTGCACCATTGGATGAGTTACAAAACTCGCTTGTGCACCACCAGTACAATCGCCGTAACCAAACATAATAACAGGCAGGTCGTTATCACGAATGAAACGTGTAATACGATCATTAACCACCGCCATTGAGAATAGAGCAGCAGCCCCCTCTTTGGTTTGCATACCACCCGAGCTGACAAATGCCACAACAGGTAAATGTTGTTCAGCACATTTCACTAACAAGGCACAGAATTTCTCTGCACTTGCCATATCAAAGGCGCCTGCTTGGAATGATAAGTTAGAAACAGCCACACCAACACGCTGCATCTCACCGCTTTCTAATTTAAAATCACCAACACCTGTGACTAAGCCACAAGGTTTGATCTTTTTATCAAGTGCATCTTCAACAGATAAACGGAAACCAGGGAACTCAAGTAAGTTAGCTGTCATCAAGTCTGCTTTTGACTCTTTAAAGTCAGTAAAGAATTTATCTAAAATGGCTTGGTAAGAGTTATTCTTTTTGTTCTTTTCTGCGCGTAATACAGCCTGAATTAACAGATCTTGGTAACCCATTGTTAAACGGTTCCAGAAATCTTTACGACGACCGATACGAACAGGGTTAATTGCACCGTTATATTCTGAAGCATCTTCATGGCTGTTGTAATATGAAGGTAATATTTTTTCAAACAGGTAAGTCAGAATAACAAATAAACTTGAGTTCATTTGTGGTGCGCCAATACTCTTCCACTCTTCAACTTTTGCTAAAATTTCACCACGTTCACTTTGATCAGTAAAGTAACGTAACCAGGCATTAAAGGTCGCTTTTAATTGTTCGTAATCATCATCACTTACTTTGCTTAAAGCCCCTTTTAATGAGCTACGTACCAATGAAGAAACAGAATCTCGTGACAACTCTTTAGTTGCCATCGCTTCTTTAGCGATAGAAGCAAGATTACCCATGGTATTGTCATATAAGGCATTAAATACCAGCATATGGCGACAGTGCACAATAAAGCACTCGCGTGTTTCTTTATGGGCTACAACATCAATCGTTGTTAAATCACTCAGTTCTGGCCAGGAATCAGTAACCGGTACATTCACTTCATCTTCAAGATGAGCAATTAATGCACGGAAGTTATTTTCAGCACTGCTTTTCCAACGATTATACAAAGACCAGGTTAAATTAATCAGTAACGCACTTCTGGCATTATCATAATTTTCGAGCGGCTCTCCTAAGATCAACTTAGTAAACATATTACGCTCAACGCCTTTGTCTTCACGTTTTGCTAAGAATAATTTCCAGTTTTTATTAAGCGTATCGTCATAAATCAGTTTATCAGGGTTATTCAACCAGCTTACAAATACTTGTTTGCGATCGGCTTCAACACGCGCTTTAAGATCGCCTTCAGGAGTAGTTAGTTTTGATAAACGACCATACTCACCTTTGTGAATCGCCTTAATACGCGAACGCAAAGTAAGGTAACGCATGTAACGATAGGTTGTACCAAATGCATTATTATGCACGGTAGGATTCTTCGCTAAAAGGTGCGCATTTTCCGATGCATTTTCAACCGCTAGCAACTTGCTTGAAGGCTCTAGATAACGCGTTAAACTGCGATTGTAATGTTCCAAAATATCTGGGTATTTACGCACAAATTCAACTGAAGTTGACTCAATTGATAAAATACTTGAGATAACTGCTTTTTGCAGATTATGCTGGCGTTCATCTTGATCTACTGGAGAGTAATCAACAATACCGTCAATACAACCTGTTTCGTATAACTCTTCTGGAGATACACCCACAGACTGCGCACATTCCTGCCAAGACAAGTTATATTTACGCGCAATACTTTGCAGACCTTTAGGCTGGATAGTATTAAAGATACCGTCACGAACAGAAAGTAAAATATTTGCCGTTGCGAGTGGAATAGCACCACCAGAATAACCAACACCAACAACAATACCCACTGTAGGTACATCTACATTGGCACTTTCGGTGATCATCTGTGAAATACTATGAGCTTGGTTTTGGCTATTTGCTTCTTCGCCGGCATCAGCTCCTGGAGTATCAATTAAATACACAATAGGAAGTGATAAATCAGCAAATTTACGGATAGCTTTACTAGCGGCTAAATGATGCTCCGGCATCCATGCGCCATTGTTTGAGCTGCGCTCCTGCGCAATGATACCGATTCGACGAGTATAACCGCCAAAATCCAGCTCCATTTCTGCACTATAAAATGCACCATTTAACTGCTCTGTAACAATTTTGCCGTTAAAACCAGAGACAATATCTTTCGCACCTGGGCGCTTGTTATCTTCAGCTGGTTGTACTGTTCGCGCAATATATGCGTCGACATCTAACTTTTGAATCGTAGCTAGATTTGATTGAATGCGTTTACGCTCAATCAATCCTTCTAAACGATCTGTATTTGATGGTAATGAATTATCTGGAAATAGTGAGAAGTCTTTTGCGATATGCTCAGCATGAAGAAATAATGGATCAGCAATATGATTCGCTTCAAACTGAGAAGAAGGTTTCCCTGGCATACAATACCCTTACAAAAAAGTGATAGAAAAAATAAACGACGTAATTTACAACTTATTAACTTATGATTCCACTATTGATTATAAGAAGCTGTGAAATCATAAGGTAATAAATTGTATTTATGTGAGGTTCAAGCAATAAACTGCTTAAATCTTAAGCTACCTCTGCGATTAAGTCCAAATAAAGAAACAAAATAGCAGAGCTATGATTAATAATTAAAGTAGCGACTAATTCATATAGTTTTCCGGTAGCTCTACTTGAGCAACCCCTGTTTCAACAGCAGCACGCGCAACAGCACCCGCAACTTTTTTCAATAAACGCGGATCCATTGGTTTAGGGATAATATAACCTTTACCAAATGTTAAAGATTCAGCGCCACTGGCTCTAAGCACTGACTCAGGTACGGGCAGTCTAGCAATTTCACGAATAGCATGAACAGCAGCCACTTTCATTGCATCATTAATTTCTGTTGCACGCGCATCTAATGCGCCACGGAAAATAAACGGGAAGCAAAGCACGTTATTTACCTGATTAGGATAATCACTACGTCCGGTGGCAATAATCAGATCGTCACGGGCAGCCAGTGCTATTTCAGGTTTAATTTCAGGATCGGGATTAGAGCATGCAAAAATAATTGGATTTGCTGCCATTAACTTCACATCATCTGCCGCTAAAACATCTGGGCCGGAAACGCCAACAAATACATCTGCACCAGTAATCACATCCTGCAAGGTACGTTGATCCGTATTATTTGCAAAACGCTTTTTATACTCATTGATATCATCACGACGAGTATGGATAACACCTTTGCGATCTAACATGTAGATTTTTTCACGTAACGCACCACACTTAATCAGCAGTTCCATACAGGCAATGGCAGCCGCACCCGCCCCCATACAGACAATTTTAGCTTCTTCAATTTTCTTGCCTTGAATATCAAGGGCATTAATCATACCTGCCGCAGTAACAATCGCTGTACCGTGCTGATCATCATGGAACACAGGAATACTGCAGCGTTGTTTTAACGCTTTTTCAATTTCAAAACACTCTGGAGCTTTAATATCTTCAAGATTAATACCGCCAAAGGTATCTGCAATATTCGCAACCGTGTTAACAAACTCTTCCGGGGTGCGATGCTTAACTTCAATATCAATTGCATCCAGATTAGCAAAACGTTTGAATAACAGCGCTTTACCTTCCATTACCGGTTTTGAAGCCAACGGGCCTAAATTGCCTAAACCTAAAATTGCAGTACCATTTGTAATAACAGCAACCAGGTTACCTTTTGCAGTGTATTTATAAACATCATCAGGGTTAGCTGCTATTTCACGCACAGGTTCAGCAACACCGGGGCTATAAGCCAGTGATAAATCATCTGCGGTTTCCGCTGAAGTTGTAATTTCAACACTTATTTTACCTGGTTTCGGGAAGGCGTGATAATCAAGCGCTTGTTGGCGTAAATCTGACATTTATGAATTCCATTGTTATAAAGAGCACTAAAAAAACAAAACGTGATAATAGTCAAATTTTGAACAGATTTACAGTTTTAATTGAATTCAAGGTGATATTTGCGCGGGATGATAGAGAGTTAATTTGGGCTTACCGGCAGCGAAGATTAATTTACCCGTTAATAATAATTTATCGTGCAATAAAAAATCAATATGGTTGGCTTTAAATATCTTCAACTTAGACGGACTAATCACAACCTTTAAGTTTTTGTCTAAAAAAAATTGCAATCGATTTTTATTTTCAGTTACTTCACTGATTATACCGCTAATGTATTGATAACCTTTATCAGCTTTAGTTAGCCGAGCTGCACTTAAAGGTTTAAAATCGGACCAAACGCCTTTTTACGCAACCTGGCTCGCCTTTCTGCTTTTTGAAAACAGCGCCAAAAACGATCATTTTTACCGACAACCCAATGTTTTGCATACCCGGACTGCAATTGTAACAAAGCTAAATTACGCCCTGTTTTACTGTAAACATAGGCCAGTAATCGCCCGTATTTATCATGCTTACTTTTATCAAAAAGCAAATGCAGTTTATCACCAGCTTGTATATATCTTTCTAGTAGTGCTTTTGCCTGCAGTGCATAAGGCTCCGATTTACTTTTATTACGATGGTTAATTTCAGGGGTATTAATACCAATAAAGCGCACTAATCGTCCATTTTCTAAAGTGACAGTATCACCATCGTTAATCTGCTTTAAAGTGACCGTTTCTTCCCAACCCTCATTAGGGCAAGAAGCGGATAATGCACAAGGAAAAAAAACGGCAAAGAGGATAAATAATAAACGCACTGTCAATTCCAAAATTGAGGTGAATGCTGTTACTGTAGGCTAAAAACAAAAAAAGGCGCCAATAGGCACCTTTTAAAATCGTTTTGGTCTTTCTGTTAAAGCAATAAAGCTTATTTACAAGAAAGAGAACCGCAACGTTTTTTGCTTATCTGTATGAATAACAGCTTCGATACGACCGCCAGTATCAGCAACACGTTGAATACCAGTGTTATGTATTGTAAATCCCACATTGCCAAACGCCAAAACAAAACATGCGGGCTAAACCCTGCGCCCCAGAAACAAAAAAAGGCGCCAATAGGCACCTTTTAAAATCGTTTTGGTCTTTCTGTTAAAGCAATAAAGCTTATTTACAAGAAAGAGAACCGCAACGTTTTTTGCTTATCTGTATGAATAACAGCTTCGATACGACCGCCAGTATCAGCAACACGTTGAGCACCATTTCCTATTACAAATAACACCAGAAACAAAAAAAGGCGCCAATAGGCACCTTTTAAAATCGTTTCGTTGTTTCTATTAAATAGCCAAAGCTTATTTAGAAGAAAGAGAACCGAAACGTTTTTTGAATTTGTCGATACGACCGCCAGTATCAACAACACGTTGAGTACCAGTGTAGAATGGGTGACATGCGCCACAAATATCTAGTGTTAGGTCTTTGCCAGCTGTTGAGCCAACTTTAACTACATTACCACATGAACAAGTCGCTGTGATCTCTTTGTATTCAGGATGAATAGCATTTTTCATTTGGAAAACCTCTATTGGGCCGCGTCGCTGCTCTGTTTGAATAAATTATTTTACTCAACAAAGTACCACGCGTATTTATCATAAAATTTCAGGAGGCAAATTATATAGGAATGAACAATAAAAATACAATATAAAAACACTGTTTTTTACAAGCATTTATTTACCCTGCCATTATCATTTTTAGCGCATCATCTAATAACGATTCTGAGGTATAAATTTTATCTGTCACTCCGAAAGAGTTGGCTCTTGTCGTTTTATTTTTTAAATCACAATAGTTAAAAATAACACGGTGGATTTCTGATAGATTATCAATAACATTAATACTATTTACGCCTTTATTCATATGCTGATTTAGATATGAATAAAACAGATCAACACTATCACTTTCGGGTAACTTAACATCGGCAGCTCTATTTTTTACTTTATAAGTAATCGGAGAATAAGCGCCCTGCTCATTACTGAACCATTTATCTTTCCACCAGCCAATATCTTTCCCTTGTAGTTTTTCACTTACTTTAGTGAAAGGGAAAAAATAGTATATTTCAGCATTAGACTTTTTTATATCTGCATAAGATGCCATTAATGTAGCTGCTCTAAGGCTACTTTCATGCTCTATATAATGAGCATATTTATCCGCTTTTCCTGTAAAAGCATTTAATAGCTGAAAGTGTATATAAGCCAATTTATCAGGATATATTAAATTACATTTTGTTATCGGCTTTAACTCACCGACCAACAACTGTTCAAAATGTTTCCTTTTCATATTTTGCTGATACCTGTTAATTAACGCATTTTCAATATTATCAACGTTTGGCACCGCTATTACTGTATTTTCCAGTGAGCAATAAATATCCTTATTATTCAAGTCCTGACTGGTTAAGTTATTGTTTTGCAGAAGTATATATCCACTATCAACTTCTGCTGTAATTAAAATATATAAACCTCGGTTATGATCAAGATGAAGCACCTTGCCTTGTGTATGCATGGCTAAATATTTTCTTTCCATTACATTTTCTTCATTCAGACGACTGAAATTAGAAAGAATAAGAGCAAGTTTATTTAGGTAAAAATAATATAACCTTGCTGAAAGTCCGGTGCTTTTAATCGACTCTCTCATATCTTTGTGAGAAACAATAGTAGAAAGAACTAATTTAAGGGCATTAATATTTTTAAAATTTTGCAGCGTAAAAATAGAATGACATTGACTGCATTTCTTTCTTTGCGTCCCTGCTGATGTAAAACCATTCAGCTTTGAATCAGTTCTTTCAGTGATAAAAAAATATTTATAACATTTAGGGCACCCTGTTAATTTCCGGCCAAATTGATATTCAAATTTTTCTTTTAACACATTATTAACTAAAAGATTATTTATCCAGGGAGGGTTGCTGCCACACGCTCTGCACTCTATTGACAAGTAGCCTAATCGTCGACTTTTGTAAATATAGTCGGGACTATTAGCCACCCCAAAGCTCTTGCAACCAACTGTTTTGCAGCAATTAAAATCATTTTTGAATTTAATCATCATTTTTCCCTAAATAGCACCGCACAAACAAACAAACAAACAAAACAACACATTTTGTTAACAACAATAAAGGCGATCATAGTAAATATTCTTCTGTAGGTCTAGATCACATCTTATATCTTGCTTAATAAATAAAATAATTTCAGTTATTCAGCTCACAAGACGCAAAATCATTACCACCTAGCCCTCATGATTTGTAACTGAGTTATTGTTTGCTTTTTTAACCCAAGTCTTTGTTAACCAACTTATTTTTTTTAATAATGAGATTAGGGACATGTTTTGAACTTAACCAAGACGATAGAGAATGTTTCTAGACTACTCTTAAAAAGTATTTTTTATTGTCAAATGTCTTTACAGCAGCAACACCCACGGAAAACCACATATAGGATCTATTTGATGAAATTTTTAAACTCTCTCTCTATTCGCTCTAAACTAGTGATAGCCATGTTAATGGCTGTTGTTATATCTACCAGCATCGTAGGATTTGTCGGCCACTCAAAAGCAAAAGAGTTGCTGATTTCCAGACTTCAGCAATCCGATTTACCGAACCTTCTTCAGCGCGTACGCAATGCTGTGGATGGCGAAATATCTGAAATGAAGGTATTGACGAAATCGATTGCAACAAACCCTTTCCTTCTTGATTGGCTTGAATCTGGAGCGAATGCAGATAATGAAGCTAACGTTATCAAAATGCTGGACAAAATAACTAAAGATAACAATTTGAGTAACGCATCTTTTGCAGACCGAAAAACTGCTAAATATTGGAACCAGGATGGATTTCTCCGTGTTCTTAAAGATGACAATCTCGATGGCTGGTTTTTTGCGTTCAAAAATAGCGGCCAAGCAGAGTCAGCAAGTACTTACGCAGAAGCAAGCGGTGATGTGAATGTATTTATTAACTATCAAGAGCTTAACGGCAGAGGCGTTTCCGGTTTATCAAAATCATTTAACGATATGGTTGATTACTTAAATAGCTTCAAAATTGAAGAGACGGGTTTTGTTTATCTTGTTGATCATTCCGGACTGGTGAAAATACATAAAGAGCAGGAAAAAAGTGAAAAGATAAAGCTTGCTGAGATTTATAACAATATCGATATTCAAGCTTTATTATCCAAAAAAGAATTTGCGTTTCAGGAAACCAGCGATCTGATCGTAGCGACAAGTTATATCTCAAGTCTTGGTTGGTATGTGGTTGCAGAAGTTCCAAAAGCTGAGCTTTATATCGGGCTTAACGAGTCTCGAAATTATATGGTTATGTGGTTTGCCATTGTCGTTGTTGTGTTTATCTTTATCAGCATCATTCTGGCAAAAAGTTTAACCCGACCTATTAATGACCTGGCAGGGGTATTCAAAGAGCTAGGTGAAGGAGAGGGAGATCTTAGTTACCGACTAAGTGAAACCGGCAGTGATGAAGTGTCTCGTTTGGCACATGGATTTAATGCCTTTATCAGTAAGATCCATTCTGTAGTTAATGATGTTTCTACAACATCAAAAGATGTTCGCCAGGCATCAGTAAAAGTTTCCCAAGATGCAGAGCAGTCTAGATTAGATGCCGAAGGTCAGCGAGATATCGCAACACAAGTTGCAACAGCCATTAGTGAAATGGGCTCAACCATCGCAGAAATTGCAGCAAATGCGGCACATGCGGCAGACTCAACGAATGAAGCGACAACTCAAGCTAAAAATGCGCAAGTTGTTGTGCAAGAATCAACTGCAAACATTCACCAGATGTCACAGAAGATGGAATCAGTATCTACAACCATTGAATCTTTAGCAGATAAGAGCAATGCAATTAGTAGTGTTCTCGACGTTATTCGCGGCATTTCAGAGCAAACCAATTTACTTGCATTAAATGCCGCTATTGAAGCTGCGCGCGCCGGTGAGCAGGGACGTGGTTTTGCAGTTGTAGCAGATGAAGTACGTAGCCTGGCGAAGCGCACCAGCGAATCAACAGATGAAATTAATCAAATGATCAGCCTCCTGCAATCGGAGTCTAAGCGAGCAGTCGATGGCGTAAGAGAAAGTAAAGAGACTGCCGAAATGGGGGTAACTGATGCTCAGCAGACTACAGAGGCACTCGATGAGATTGTTGCAAACATTCAACAAATTTCAGATCTAAATACTCAGGTTGCCACGGCAACGGAGGAGCAAGCAGCAGTGGTTGGTGAAATAAACATTCATGTGCATGCGATTAGCGACAGTACAGAGAGTAGTGCTGAAACATCAACCAGTATCGCATCTTCAAGTGAGTCATTGACAGCGATGGCAATGAACCTTGATAGCTTAGTAGAACGATTTAAATTATAAAAAAAGTTCATTAATTTACTGAAAATAAAATTGTTCAGACAGCACATTAAAAACAGTTTTTTTGAGTTACAGACCAAAAAAACATTGTATTACAACAACTAAAAATATTTTAAATGCAAATATTATTTTTTTACAAATAGGAGCACGCAGACAGATAGCAACATATTTTGTTAACGCAAGCAAAAAAGGTAGTGGTAAATCCTATTCTGTAGGTCTGGATCACACTTTCTGCTTTGCTTAATAAATAAACTTATTTGCGTGAACAGGGAGTCAGGATACAAAAAATCATTATGACTTCATTTACGAGTTTTATAGTTAGATTACTTTTTGAAAAGTTTTTTTAAAGGATATAAAACTTCTAAATTACATGATTGAGATGCTTTTAAACTCAATCTTGCATCGGTGATAAATTATCACTTTCTGTATCTAAACATTCAATTTATTAAAAGGTTAATTTCATGGCGAGTAAATTAGATCAATTACGCAAGTTAACAACCGTAGTTGCAGATACGGGAGATATTGATGAGATACAAAAATATCAACCTGAAGATGCAACGACAAACCCATCGCTAATTTTAAAGGCAGCCCAACTTGCTGGTTATGCCCCGTTAATAAACGATGCAATTGAATATGCAAAAGCACAAAGCAATTCAAAACAGCAACAAGTTCAAGATACCTGTGACATGTTGGCTGTGAATATCGGCAAAGAGATTTTAAATATTGTTCCAGGCCGTATTTCAACAGAAGTTGATGCAAGATTATCTTATGACACACAAGCAAGTCTGGCAAAAGCCCGCCAGCTAGTAAAAATGTATAACAATGCCGGTATCAGCAATGATCGCATTTTAATCAAATTAGCTTCAACGTGGCAAGGTATCCGTGCTGCTGAAACCTTAGAAAAAGAGGGAATAAATTGTAACTTAACTCTTCTATTTTCTTTTGCTCAGGCTAAAGCTTGTGCTGAAGCTGGCGTATATCTTATTTCACCTTTTGTCGGCCGAATTATGGATTGGCATAAAAAAGAGCGTGGATGTGAATTTACACCGGAAGCTGATCCAGGCGTGAAATCTGTTGCAAAAATTTACAGCTATTACAAAACACATGGTTACCAAACCGTGGTAATGGGTGCAAGTTTCAGAAACACAGGCGAGATCTTGGAATTGGCTGGATGTGACCGACTTACTATCAGCCCACAGTTATTACAAGAATTAGAACAACAACAGGGAGAGGTGGTCGCAAAATTATCTGCTACCTCTGATATTGAAACTGCACCTGTAGCGCTAACAGAAGCACAGTTCCTATGGGAGCACAACCAAGATCCAATGGCGATTGATAAGCTAGCAGAAGGTATCCGCAACTTCGCTATCGACCAAGATAAATTGGAAAAAATGATAGAGGAACGCCTTTGATTATTTTTATTTGAAATTAAGAACGTATAACCAATGAGAAACATTGGACTGTACAAAAAAAATTAAACAAAACCAATGAAGGTGGCTGATAGAAACCGTTTTATTCAGCCTAATATATATATTAAATGGAGAGTTAAAATGCAAATTGTTATGGGTTTAGTCGGGATTATGTCATTAATCATAATTGCGGTAATATTTTCGAGTAATCGTAAAGCGATCAATCTACGCACGGTTGGGGGAGCTTTTGCAATACAAGCTTTTATACCAGCGATTGTTATTTTCACAGAGTCAGGTGCTGGCATACTGGGAGGCGTATCATCAGCTGTACAGGCTGTAATTGACAGTGCCAATGCAGGTATCGGTTTCCTTTTCGGCGGCCTTGTTTCCGGCAAAATGTTTGAAGTATTCGGCGGCGGCGGTTTTGTCTTCGCGTTTAGAGTACTGCCTATCATCATCTTCTTCGCGTCATTAATGGCCGTGCTTTATTACATGGGCGTTATGCAGTTTATCATCAAAATATTTGGTGGTGCGCTTCAGAAAGCGCTTGGTACAAGTCGTACTGAGTCAATGTCAGCTGCTGCCAACGTTTTTGTTGGTCAAACAGAAGCACCATTAGTTGTTAAACCGTTTATCAGAACAATGACTCGTTCAGAGCTATTTGCGGTAATGGCCGGTGGTCTTGCATCAGTTGCCGGTGCGGTACTGGCAGGTTATGCATCTTTAGGTGTTAGTCTTGATTACCTTATTGCGGCATCATTTATGGCGGCACCTGGTGGTCTATTGATGGCTAAATTATTAGAGCCTGAAACAGAGACACCAAAAGATGAGATGGACCATTTAACAGACGACGAAGTAGCTGCAGATGCTGCTGGTAAACCGGTAAATGTAATTGATGCTGCGGCAGCAGGTGCATCCGATGGTCTTCACTTAGCAATGAACGTTGGTGGTATGTTAATCGCTTTCATCGCCCTAATCGCTCTAATTAACACAATCTTAGGTGCTGCTGGTGGTGTGTTTGGTTTCGATGCATTAACGCTACAAGTAATCTTAGGTTACGTATTCGCACCAATCGCGTTCCTAATCGGTGTTCCATGGTCTGAAGCGATGCAAGTAGGTAGTTTACTGGGTCAGAAACTAGTAGTGAACGAATTTGTTGCTTATATCGATTTCGTTGGTATCAAAGATACCTTAAGCATGAACTCTCAAGTAATCGTTACTGTTGCTTTATGTGGTTTTGCAAACTTATCTTCAATGGCAATCTTACTTGGCGGTCTAGGTGTACTTGCACCATCACGTCGTCCTGATATTGCACGTCTGGGCTTAAAAGCAGTACTTGCTGGTACTCTATCTAACTTTATGAGTGCTTGTTTAGTGGGTATCTTCTTCGCAATGAGCGTAGCTTAATTTCATAATAACAACCCGTACCAATTACATTAAATGAACGTCTATTTACTGTGATTGGTATAACCCCAAGCGCTTGGAAACAAGTTCTGAGCTGCTTGGATCTCTTACTAAAGAAAATCAAAGGAATTAAATAATGAGTGATTTACAACTAGCATCTCGCCAAGGTATCCAGTTAATGGATCTAACAACCTTAAATGACGATGATACTAATCAAAAAGTGATTCAGTTATGTGCAGATGCTCACACAGCAGCCGGTGATACAGCTGCTGTATGTATCTACCCTCGTTTTATTCCGATTGCTCGAAAAGCATTAGCTAAACAAAATACCGCGCATATTAAAATTGCGACGGTTACAAATTTCCCACACGGTAATGATGACTTAGAGATCGCTCTAGCTGAAACCCGTGCTGCTGTTGCCTACGGCGCAGATGAAGTTGATGTGGTTTTTCCTTATCGTGCATTAATGTCGGGTAACAGCGAGATTGGCGCAACCATGATCAAAGCATGCCGCGAAATCTGCGGTGACAAAGTAACACTGAAAGTTATTATCGAATCAGGCGTATTACAGACCCCTGAACTAATTAAACAAGCAAGTCTGATCTGTATTAATGCAGGCGCTGATTTTATTAAAACATCAACAGGTAAAGTACCTGTTAATGCCACTTTAGAAGCAACCAAAGTTATGCTGGAAGCGATTAAAGAGTCTGGGCTTGATGTTGGTTTTAAAGCGGCCGGCGGTGTTAAAGACGCACAAGCAGCCAATGACTACATGCAGCTTGCCCGTGACATCATGGGTGAAGACTGGGTAAATATCGATCATTTCCGTTTCGGTGCATCAAGCCTGCTAACAGGCCTGTTAACTGAATTAAACTTAACAGATAAAACAGTGGAAAAAGGAGCTTACTAATGAAACGCACAGTTATCTTACTACTTGATTCTTTTGGAGTCGGTTCATCAGCAGATGCAGACCAGTTCACTGGTTCACGAGCAGACGGCAGCCAATTCAATGATGTCGGTGCAAATACGCTAGGTCATATAGCTAAACTGTGCGCGAATGGTCAAGCAGACAACGGACGTCAAGGTCCACTGACTATCCCGAATATGAACAAACTTGGTCTTGGCCGAGCTTGTGATGAAAGCTCAGGTTGTTTTCCAGCAGGTTTAGATAAATCTGTTGAACCTGAAGCGGCTTACGGTTATGCAAAAGAGATATCAACAGCAAAAGACACGTCAAGCGGTCACTGGGAAATCACCGGTGTACCTGTATTATTTGACTGGGGATACTTTAAGAAAAAACAAGACAGCTTCCCTCAGGAACTACTTGATGAATTAGTTAAACGTGCAGATTTACCGGGTTACCTGGGTAACTGCCATTCATCGGGCACAATCATTCTTGAAGAGCTTGGTGAAGAACATATTAAAACCGGCAAACCTATCTTTTATACCTCTGCTGACAGTGTTTTCCAGATTGCCTGTCATGAAGAAAGCTTCGGTCTTGAGCGCCTTTATGAATTATGTGCAATTGCACGTGAACTGGTTGATGAATACCATATCGGCCGTGTTATCGCCCGTCCGTTCGACGGTACAGAAAGCAGTAACTTTGCACGTACCGGCAACCGTCATGATTATTCGGTTGTCCCGCCGGCACCAACACTACTTGATAAAATGAAAGAGTCAGGTGGTGAAGTAGTAAGTATCGGTAAAATTTCAGATATCTTTGCTGCCCAGGGTATTACTAAAGCGACCAAAGCAAACGGGCTTGAAGCACTGTTTGATGCAAGTTTAGATGAATTCAAAAAAGCGGGAGATCAAAGTATTATCTTCACTAACTTTGTAAACTTTGATGCTGATTTCGGACATCGTCGTGATGTTTCCGGTTATGCGGCTGCTCTGGAATACTTTGATAAACGTTTACCGGAAATACTTGCAGAGCTGGATGATGAAGATCTTCTTATCATCACTGCCGATCACGGTTGTGATCCTACCTGGGACGGCACCGATCATACCCGTGAACATATCCCGGTAATTGTCTACGGCAAATCAGTTAAAGCCGGTCCTGTCGGCCTACGCGATACCTTCGCAGATATCGGTCAGACCATCGCCGAGCACCACGGTTTACCTAAACTTGACTACGGTACAAGTATTTTTAACTAATTTATAGCTCTTGCTATAGCAAAATACACTGGAGATGAGCATTCTCTCATCCTCCAGTGACTTAAGTCTTCATAAGTATGCTTTTGACGACTTAATACTAAATAAATGGAGAAAAAAACAATGGCAACACCTCATATTAATGC
>NZ_CEZLMY010000029.1:27307-32314 GCF_983033635.1 Psychromonas sp.
AGCCGTGATATTAAGCTTCTTGATGTTGTTATCGGGATGGGTGCTTCAACAGACTCGAAAGCAAACCGTATCCGCTTTGCTGGACATGACTATGCAGCAATCGCTGATTACGGGCTACTAGAGAAAGCAGTAAACTCAGCTCGAGCACACGGTATCGAAGCTAAAGTCGGTAACATCTTCTCAGCAGATACCTTCTACACACCAGAGCCAGAAGTGTTTGATACATTAGAAAAATACAACATTCTTGGTGTAGAGATGGAAGCTGCAGGTTTATTTGCAGTTGCAGCAGAAGAAGGGGCTAAAGCTCTATGTATTTTAACTGTATCAGATCATATCCGTACAGGTGAAAAAACAACTTCTGATGAAAGACAAAACAGTTTCAATGAAATGATAATCATTGCACTAGATTCGGTTGTAGCAGAGTAACAGAGCAACAACTTTATAGCCAAGGTGGCTGAAAGTGTGTAAAGCACTTTAAAGCGCCTTGGTTAGATTGGAAAATTACTAACGTAATACATAAAACAAATAACATCATTGATGATGATTATTTATTAAACTTAAATAAGGAAATAACTATGAAAAAGTCTCTTTTAGCGCTTAGCGTACTAGCTTTATCGTCTACTTCTGCTTTCGCTGCTGATTACAGTGATGGCGATATTCATAAAGGCGATTACAAATGGGTGCAGTTCAACTTAATGTATTCAGTTGACGAAATGCCTCGCTCAGAAGGTGCTGCTGAAAACACCCACGATTACCTGGAAATGGAATTCGGCGGCCGCTCGGGAATCTTCGATCTTTACGGATACGTTGATGTTTTTAACCTAACAAGTGACTCAAAAAGCGATAAAGCTACGGGTAATGATGCAAAAATATTTATGAAATTTGCACCTCGTATGTCTTTAGATGCGGTAACTGGTAAAGATCTTTCTTTTGGCCCAGTTAAAGAACTATACATTGCCTCTGAATTTACTTGGGATGGTGTTACTACTGGCGCAAATACTTTCGGAGTAAACCAACAGAAAATCGGTCTAGGCTCTGATGTTATGGTACCTTGGTTAGGTAAAATTGGCTTAAACCTATACGGTAATTACGATTCAAATGTAAAAGACTGGAACGGTTACCAGGTATCAACTAACTGGTTTAAACCTTTCTTCTTCTTTGAAAACGATTCATTTATCTCTTACCAGGGTTACATTGATTACCAGTTTAGTATGAAAGAGGAGTACTCTTCTGCAAGCAACGGCGGCGTAATGTTTAACGGTATCTACTGGCATTCAGATCGTTTTGCTCTAGGTTACGGCCTGAAAGCATACTACGATGTTTATGGTATTGAAGACGGCGTATCTTGGGGTGGTTCAGCAGAATCAACTGGTTTCAGCCACTACGTAGCTGCAACTTACAAGTTCTAAATAAAAGAACTTAATCCAAACTGCTTGCTGCCTATGGCAAGTAGTTTGGCTCTTAGCGTAATTTTATTACTTAAGTTCCCTATCGAGCGGGAACTTAATTAATTGAATTGGTATAACTGGAGCCCGAAGAAATGATCTTACTTCCACAAGAAATTATTCGTAATAAACGCGATGGCAAAGTCCTAACCAAGCAAGAAATTGATTTTTTTATCAAAGGAATCACCAACAACTCAGTAACTGAAAGTCAAATTGCAGCATTTGCAATGGCAATCTATTTCCAGGATATGACCATGGATGAGCGTGTTCTGCTGGTTTCGGCAATGCGTGACTCAGGACAGGTATTAGACTGGCAGTCGCTTAATCTAGACGGACCGATTGTAGACAAGCACTCAACAGGCGGTGTCGGTGATGTTACCTCTTTAATGTTAGGCCCTATGGTAGCCGCTTGTGGTGGTTATGTGCCTATGATTTCAGGTCGAGGCCTAGGGCATACAGGTGGCACATTAGATAAATTAGATGCCATTCCTGGTTATAAAACCACACCGGATAGTGCTGAACATTTCCGTAAAATTGTAAAAGATGTCGGCGTTGCAATTATTGCACAGACAGGTGAGTTAGCTCCTGCCGATAAACGTTTTTACGCAACACGCGATATTACCGCAACCGTTGAATCAATTCCGCTGATCACAGCATCCATTTTATCGAAAAAACTGGCATCTGGTCTAGAATCACTGGTAATGGATGTTAAAGCTGGCAGCGGCGCATTTATGCCGACTTATGAATCATCAGAAGATTTAGCAAAAAGCATTGTAGGTGTTGCCAATGGTGCCGGTTGTAAAACCACCGCCCTACTGACCAATATGAATCAGGTACTGGCAAGCAGTGCAGGTAATGCGATTGAAGTACGTGAAGCAGTACAATTTCTGACGGGTGAATATGTAAACCCGCGTTTACATGAAGTAACAATGGCATTATGTGCTGAAATGCTGGTATTAAGCGGCCTTGCAAAAGATGATGCAGAAGCAAAAGTAAAACTGCAGGCAGTGCTGGATAACGGTAAAGCGGCTGAAGTCTTCGGCAAAATGGTTACTGCATTAGGCGGTCCGGCAGATTTTGTTGAAAATTACGATAAGTACCTGGAAACAACTGAAATTATCCGTCCTGTTTATGCGCAGCAGTCTGGTTTCGTGCAGTCAATGGATACTCGCTCAATAGGTATGGCAGTGGTTAATATGGGCGGCGGCAGAATGAAATCAACTGACAGTATTGATTATGCAGTTGGCCTAAACCAGTTTGTTTCAATTGGCGATCAAATTGACAGCGATAAACCACTAGCAATGATACATGCACGCACTGAAGAGCAGTTCACGGAAGCTGAGCGTGCTATTCAACGTGCCATTATTTGTGGAACAGATAAACCTGAATCTGAAACACAAGTTTACCGTCGTATACGTTTACAAGATATTTCCTAAACCTGTAAGTTAATCATTAAACTCAAGTGTTCAAAATAACACTTGAGTTTGTCTAACAAAATATTAAGGAGTTATTATGGAATTATATTGGGTTGAGTGGTTTGGCTATTTAGCTTCACTTGTTGTTTTAGTCTCCTTTCTTATGTCTTCAATCGTCAAACTAAGGGTGATTAATTTTATAGGTTGCATACTTTTTGCAAGCTTTGCTTACTTAACTGATTCTATCCCGACTGTTTTTGTGAATCTAAGTATTGCCTGTATCAATGTATATTACCTGTTCCAGATGTATCGCACCAAAGAAGAGTTTAAAATAATTTCAGCTTCAACAGCTTCAGAATACTTCCAGCATTTTATCGCCGTTAACCAACAAGAGATTGAAAAACAAGTCTCACTGGATAAATTAAAAGAAGCCGACACCTCATTTTATATGTTACGCGATAATAATATTGCCGGCGTGCTTGCAGGCGTAAAAGAAAGCGATGGTGTTTTTCTTATTATGCTCGATTATGTCATCCCGAGATACAGGGACTTTAAACTTGGCAGTTATTATTACAATACCCACCCTGAGTTTATTAAAAACAAAGGAATCGATACATTAAAAGCAATCGCAGACAATGAAGAACATTGTTTTTACCTTGAGAAGATGGGCTTTGTTAAACAATCAGAAAGCGATCCTCACACCTATATAAAGAGACTGTAAAATGAACTATTTCACTCAACTGAATACTCTGCTGGATATGTCATCAGCACCCTACTCTGGTTTTAATGTAGCAGCGATTGTTGTTACAGAGGACAATAAAGTCTATAAAGGGGTTAATGTCGAATCTGCCGCCTACCCGACAACTAATTGTGCAGAACGAAATGCTCTCCAGACTGCTGTGACTGAAGGCGCAAAAATAGGTGATATTAAAGAAGTTCATGTACTAGGCCGCAACTCAGAAAAGCTATTGGTTAAAGCTTATCCTTGCGGATCATGCCGACAAGTAATAGCAGAGCAGTCTGCTAATGACGCTATGGTTTACTGTTATGCTTCTGAAACTGATGTGGAAATGTTCACTATTGCCGAGTTATTACCCCATGCATTTTTAGGGGCTGAATTATAAACTGCAAATAATTCATTTACTTGTATCTGCAAAAGTAAATATTAATATTGACGAGTCCCATAATTTATTTGCAATGTTTAATAAAGGGGCTCGTTATTAACGGCAATTTATAAGCAAATTGTTTTAAATTACCATTAAAAGCAGCGAATACAGATCAAAAACATCCAGCATAAGCAAAATACCGTAACTTACTCACACATAATTTATTTTCTCTTGCAACACACTCTAATTTCTCGCTTTTCTAAAAACACGATGATAACCCTTGGGTAAAACTTTTAGTTTCCCGTCAAATAAAATCACACCTTTGTAAACAACACATTTTGTTAACCCGACAAAAACGATGCTAACAATAATAATTATAGCGATCTAGATCGCATTTTATCGACTGCTGAATAAATAAACTACTTTCGATTATTCAATTAACTGAGGTTCAAAATGCAAGAAATTTTAATGGCTTTATTCGCAGGACTTATCGTTGGTCTGCTTTTCTCTTTTTTAAAGTTACCTTTACCAGCTCCACCTGTTTTACCAGGAATTATGGGCATTGCAGGCGTGTATGTAGGCGGACTAGTATTCCAACAATATATCAGCAGCTTCTTATCGTAAGTAGCTGTTAATAAATAACTTAACCTAAATAGGAGAAATAGATGCCTTCTCGTCAAGAGCTAGCAAACGCAATTCGTGCCCTTAGTATGGATGCCATTCAAAAATCAAATTCAGGTCACCCTGGAGCACCAATGGGGATGGCGGATATCGCTGAAGTTCTTTGGCGTGATTTCTTAAAGCATAACCCGACTAACCCGAAATGGGCTGATCGCGACCGTTTTGTTCTGTCGAATGGTCATGGTTCAATGCTGATCTATTCTCTCTTACATTTAACAGGCTACGATCTGTCAATTGACGATATCAAGTCTTTCCGTCAACTGCACTCTAAAACACCCGGTCACCCGGAACTCGGCTATACGCCAGGTATTGAAACAACTACTGGCCCATTAGGCCAAGGTGTTACTAACGCTGTTGGTA
>NZ_CEZLMY010000030.1:0-9501 GCF_983033635.1 Psychromonas sp.
CAAAGGGGTGTTTTTCGATCTATTTTTTTATTTTTAATTTAACTAAATCCATTACAAGCTATTAATCTAAAAAAATCACGAATTTTAGTGAAGCTGTGAGTGCAAATAGACTCTTCACCATTTCCTACTGTAAGTAAACTAAAATTGTCTTAGCGCAAAAAACACACTTCATTTGTTGTTAATTTACCCTGCTTGAATTATTTATACTTTTTAACCTCTATAGGAACTACCTGATGCAGGATGCTGACAACTTATCTTATCGACAGAGACACAAACCCGCGAGTGATTTTGACTCACGTGAGGACTATTTAAATCACGAATTAAATATCATAGATCCTAAACGTTGGAGTATTAACTTACCCTTTCGCGATTTTGGCATTGAGGTAGAAGATTGGGTACCTGCACTAGCAGCAACAATCGGTAAAATCGTAATGGTTGCAGCTATGGCGGGCGCATTTGCGGCTCAGTTTGGTCTAGATGCGGCCTTTGTAGCAGAAAATGTACGTTTTGAAATGCTAATTGCCGGTGTTCTGTTTGTTGTTTTATTCTCAGCTATTTTAAATCCTCGCGCTAACTTGGCGGGTACACATGGCCCGATGATCCCACTTATCCCTTTAATTGCAGCTGCTGGTGGTCACCCGCTTGCGCTTGGTGTTTTAGTGGGGGTATTTGGCTTAATACTGAGTATCTCTAAAGGTGGCTCTAAACTGGTTACCTTAACGGGTGAAGGGGTGCGTGGGGGATTACTTATCTTCCTAGGCGCAACGGGAACCATCGGGCAAATTCGCAAATTTGGTAACTGGGGAGACAGCATCGAGATGGCTGCTATTCCATTTGCCGTTATTCTAGTAACAATTGGTATTTATGCTTACCTTGCTCGTATCAAGATGCGCTGGGTTGCTATTCCGCTTTGTTCTGCAATAGCAGGTTTAGCGGCATATGCACTAGGTGCTCCGTTTGAGTTTGTCACAGAGCCTGGTTTACCAAATATGAGCCCATTTTATTGGTGGGGAGAAACAACTGGTTGGAAACTCGGTTGGCCTGGTTTAAGCGAATATATCGCCGTAGTACCATTTGCTATTTTAGCCGTTGCAATGTGGTCGCCTGACTTCTTAGGGCATCGCGTGTTTCAAGAGCTTAACTACCCTAGAAAAGCTAAAAATGTGCTAATGGATGTTGATGATACAATGACCGTTGTGTCTATCCGTCAAGTTGTCGGCTCTGTTTTAGGTGGTGCAAACTTAGCATCTTCATGGGGGACATATATGATCCCTGCTGCTATTGCTAAACGTCCTATACCAGGCGGGGCTATTCTAACGGGTCTGTTATGTGTAGTTTGTTCTGTCCTTGGTTTCCCAATGGACTTGGCAATGTGGGAACCTGTACTGCGTGTTGCGTTATTAGTGGGGGTTTTCTTACCCCTATTAGAAGCGGGGATGCAGATGGTTAACGATGATAAAAGCTCTCAAAGTGCTGGTATCTGTATCTTCTCAAGTGCATTAGTTAACCCTGTATTTGGTTGGGCAACAACTATGTTATTAGATAACTTAGGTTTCATTGGAGATAAAGAGCGCTCAGATGCATTGTCATTTATGGATCGTTTAGTGATTCCACTGATCACCTTTATTATTTGTGTTGGTTCATTAGCGTTAGTCGGTCAACTTCCGGGTATTCCGGCGCTGTTATAAGCACAAGTTATCTCTTATAGGTAACAAAAAGCCGAGTGTAAAAACTCGGCTTTTTCAATTGCACTTTATGGGAGATTATTCTCCAATGGGTAAAACAGTACGGCCATATTGCTCATTGATTACTTCAGCCATTGCTAAGTAAATAGCACTGAAACCACAGATAATACCTTCAAAACCAGCAATTGTGCCGATTAACTGTGAGCCGGTAAAATCGCGAATTGCCAATAAGAAGAATAGTACCGTTAAACTGCCGAATACAAATTTAAGCACAAAGTTTCCACGTAGCGTACCGATAAACATAAAACCAGTAAAAATCCCCCACATCACTAAATACCAAGCCATAAAGCCGTGCGGCGTTGCATCAGCTAAACCAAGTTTAGGAAAAACGATTAAAGCAACTAAGCTTATCCAGAAAAAACCGTAAGAGGTGAATGCGGTTAAACCAAAGGTATTACCTTTTTTGAACTCAAATATGCCGGCGATAACTTGTGCAATACCACCGTAACAAAGGCCCATTGCCAGAATCATTGCGCTAATTGGAAAAAAACCAGCATTATGAATATTAAGTAAAACAGTTGTCATACCAAAGCCCATTAGTCCAAGAGGGGCTGGATTAGCGTAGTTAATAGTTTGTGACACGCAATGTACCTTTTTATGTTAATTGAATAGGGAGGATCGCGCGCACAATAACACGACAAAGCATTTTGTAAAGAATTTTGTAAAAATAAGACTGAAGTCACTTTTTTTGTTTATTTTATTGTTTAAATGAGATCTTGTAACTTGCATCTTAATTCTGTCTAATATGAATAATTATTCATATATTGTTAAATATGATGCATAGTAAAGCTTTGTATTAATTTTATTAATTTCGATCAATAAAGCAGGTACAATTAAATTAATCCCCAATAAAAATGAATTTTAATTATGAATTTACCTACTTTATCGATAAAAAATCTCCATAAATCATTTGCTGATCATGAAGTATTAAAAGGTATTGATTTAGAAGCACGCAAAGGCGATGTTATCTCTATTTTGGGGGCTTCTGGCTCAGGTAAAAGCACACTATTACGTTGCGTTAATTTGCTTGAAACCCCGACCTCCGGTGAAATCCGAGTTAATGGTGAGTTGATAGAAATGAAGCAGGATAAAAAAAGAGGTGCAATTCCAGCTTCAATTAAACAAGTTGAACGCATCCGTTCTCGTTTAGCGATGGTTTTTCAAGGGTTTAATTTGTGGTCGCATATGACGGTATTAGAAAATGTAATTGAAGCACCCGTGCATGTTTTAGGCGTCCCTAAAAAAGAAGCGATTGTTAAGGCGGAAGCGATTTTACAACGTGTTGGTCTATATGAGCGTAAAGGGTATTACCCGGGACAACTTTCTGGTGGTCAGCAACAGCGAGTGGCGATTGCGCGTGCACTTGCTGTCGAACCTGAAGTGATGTTATTTGATGAACCTACTTCCGCACTTGATCCCGAACTTGTTGGTGACGTTTTAAATGTAATGCGTGGCCTGGCTGAAGAGGGAAGGACTATGTTAGTAGTAACCCATGAGATGGCTTTTGCTCGTGATGTTTCTAATAAAGTACTATTTTTACACCAAGGTTTAGTTGAGGAAGAGGGAAAACCAGAGGTTATTTTTGAAAACCCATCATCTGAACGTTTCAAACAATTTATTTCATCTGTTTATTAACAATATTCAAACCCTTTGAATTTTCTTTTCAGAGAAATCTAACTTAAATTATTTACCATAAATAAGGATATAAAATGAAAAAAATCAGTCTATTAATCGCACTGTTTGCTCTATCTTTTAACGTAGCCCAAGCTAAAGAGTGGAAACAGATCCGTATCGGCGTTGAAGGTGCTTACCCTCCGTTCAGTAAGACAGAAGCTGATGGCAGTGTGACAGGATTCGATATTGATCTTGCTAATGCATTATGTGCGCAGATGAAAGCAAAATGTACGTTGGTAAAACAGGATTGGGATGGCATTATTCCAGCATTATTAGCGCGTAAGTTTGATGCTATCATTGCTACTATGGATATTACTGAAGAGCGTAAAAAGAAAGTTGCCTTCACTGATAAATACCAACATATTCCAGCGCGTTTTGTTGCTGTAAAAGGGGCGCAATTCCAAGCAACAGAAGATTTCATGAAAGGTAAAAAAATTGGTGTGCAACGTGCGACAACCATGGACCTTTATATCTCTGATAACTTTCCTGCCGCTAAAATAAAACGTTATGGTTCAGCGGATGATGCCTACCTGGATTTAAAAGCCGGCCGTTTAGATTATGTGATGGCTGATTCTGCTGCAATTACGGATGGTCTACTAGGAAAAGATGGCGGTGATAAATTTGCTTTTATTGGTCCGAAATTAAACGATCCTAAATGGTTTGGTGAAGGTGCAGGTATTGCAATTCGTAAAAGAGACCAGGATCTAGCGGAGCAGTTTAATGCAGCCATTAAAGAAATTCGTGCAAATGGAACATATAAAACAATCCAGGATAAATACTTCAGCTTTGATATTTACGGCGAAGAAAAATAAGCGCTGATTAACTTATACCCAAACCACTTCAAGATGCTGATTCCTGCATCTTGAAGTAGCTTGGGTATGGCGTGGCAGGCCACCCTTTTTTTATACACCGAAAAGAATTATTTATGCATGAATTATTAAATTATCAAGGGATCTTGTTTGCGGGGGCGTGGTTAACGCTTCAAGTGGCATTGCTTTCACTTTTATTAGCTTTAACGTTAGGGCTATTGGGGGCGTTAGCAAAATTATCTCATTCGACTTGTTTGAAAGGTATCGCCACGTTATACACCACCATTATTCGTGGTATTCCGGATCTAATTTTAATGCTGTTGATTTTTTTTGGTGGGCAGATGTTAATTAATGATTTAAGTTATAACTTGAATGAATGGTTAAATCAGTTTGTTACCCGCTTCGATCCTGCCCATGAGTGGTATTCATTTTTACCTGATTATATTGATATAAGCCCGTATTTTGCCGGGATTATGACCATCGGTTTTATCTTTGGTGCATATATGGCCGAAACATTTCGTGGTGCTTATTTATCTGTTGAAAAAGGTCAGTTAGAAGCCGCAACAGCTTACGGCATGAGTAAGTACAAAATATTTGTACGGGTGATGTTTCCGCAAATGATGCGTCATGCTCTGCCCGGTATCGGTAATAACTGGTTAGTTTTATTAAAAACCACCTCATTAGTCTCGATTATCGGTTTACAAGATATGGTGAAAATTGCCGGAGACGCCTCGGGATCAACACAGCAACCCTTTACTTTTTATTTTGCTGTAGCATTAATTTTTCTTCTTTTTACTTCAATTTCAACCACTTTTTTAAAGTGGGCTGAACGCAAATATACAATTAAAACGAGGTAGAGAAGATGGATTTTTCAATTATTATTAATGAATACCAGTTTTACCTTGAAGGGATCTGGACTACGTTTTGGTTAGTCTCATTTTCATTACTATTAGGTTTGTTGATTGCGATTCCTGCGGGCATCTTACACAGTAGTGAAAAATGGTGGATTAAGGGCCCTATTTGGCTTTATATGTACTTTTTCCGTGGTACACCACTGTTAATACAGCTCTTTATTATTTATTACGGCGCAGCTCAGTTTGAACTGTTACGAGAAAGCTGGTTATGGGAATACTTTCAAGAAGCTTGGTTTTGTGCATTATTAGCTTTCACTTTAAATACGGGCGCATATACTGCCGAGATTGTACGTGGTGTAATTGGCAATATGCCTAAAGGTGAGCTGGAAGCCGCTAAAGCCTATGGCATGAGCGCATGGCAAATTCTCCGCCGTATTACCTTACCCAACTCCTTGCGCCGCGCATTACCCGCTTACAGTAATGAAGTGATATTTATGATCCACGGTAGTGCGATTGCAGGTGTGGTCACGATTGTTGATATTACCGGTGCCGCTCGAGTGGTGAATGCGCGCTATTATGCGCCATTTGAAGCTTATTTAGCTGCCGGGCTGTTATATATGTGTTTAACATTCTCTGTTATATATATATTTAGACAATGGGAAAAACGTTACTTAGAGAGTTAGCATTCAATCAGTTAAAGTTAATTTTTAGAAACTATTATTTACTTTTTATGCTTGCTTGATCGTGTGTAGCAGTTAATTTATTTAGAACTCATGGTATATTTGACTTAATTATTTTTCTCAATGCGGAAATGCGTATCAATATTAGAGCTGTCTGATATGAAGGTTACTTGCACTCGCTAAAATTTTTTAAATAGGGATCTTATCAAATATGGAAATAAAAATATTAATGGCAGCTTTAAGCTTTATGTCATGTTCAGTCATCGCGGATGTAAAAACTCTCGCTCACGATGTAAACGAAAACAGCGAGGTAACAGTACAAAATATCGGTGATACGGCTTGTATTTTGAACTATAAAAATAGTGATTACCTAACGAGTGAGGGGATGCCTGTATTTTATACCTTCCAAGTTGAACTCAATGAGGGGGAATTACAAAAGGGTATGAAATCTTGGCTACCGCATGGAATTAAACCTGGACAGCCTACTACATTATCTTTTCATGATAAGAATATTGGGAAAATCTATGAATATACTGACAATATTTCCTTGTACGGCGAACTGTTTTATAAAACGAACTTATTCACTCGTTTTTTGGCTGTAGATAAAATACTCATGCGCCAGAGAGGTGTGACAATAAATATGCCTGTTTATAGAAAGGCAGAGATATCGGATAAAACAAAAAACGTCTTTAAAAACTGTGTTAACAATCTCGATAAAGCATTGATGACGTTTTGTAAAAGCTCTGGTGATGCATCTAAATTGTGTAAAGCCAAAAAAGCGAATGCAAAGAAGGCACCCGTTAATGAAGTTATTAAGGATGATCCTGAGTTTATAGCTGCAGCCAAAATCAAAGCACTTGAAGAAGCCAGAGCACTTGAAATAGCTAAAACACTTGCAGCAGCCAAAGCGCTTGAAGCGGTTAAAGCAGTTGAAGCAAATAAAGCTTTTGAAGCGGCCGTAGCCCTTGAAGTCGCTAAAGCACTCAGAGAAGCTAGGAGGAGCGCTGCTCAAGCTGCAGTTGAGAAAGCTGCTGAAGCCAAAAATCGAAAGAAAATCACTATTTTTACTGACAAAGTTGAAGCCCCTTACCATCTCAATAAATTTGGTCAGAATAATCCTGCTATAGCGAAAAAAATTAAGGGGGGGATGCGTGGCAAGGTTATGCGTGTTACTTATCCGGCCGATGGTGGCGTTGCATATTATGCCAGTAATAGCGGCATAGATTATTCTGAATATGTTTATATTGAATTTGATCTTAAGCTAATATCTGATCATCGTGATGATAGTAAGCTAAATATTAAAATGGATTGTTTTGCCTCTTGTAGCTCTGGTCCATACGTAATTGAAAAACCAAGACTAGGTGAGTGGAAGCACTATAAGGTGCGCTTGGAAGATTTAATTAACAATTCCGGCTCAAACCTTGATATTACTAATGTGAATGTACCATTTGCTATTTTTCCTGATTGGGGGAATCAACGCGGTGTTGCATTTATGATCGATAGTATTGCTATGACTAACTATTAATGTGAATGTAGCATTTGCGATTCTTCCTGATTGGAATCAACACAGTGTTACATTGCTGAACGATAGTCTGCTATGAGTAACTAAACGGCTAATAATTGCTATAAAAAAGAGTAAAACAATAAAAAGGTTAACGAGATAAGTTCGTTAACCTTTTTTGTTTGCCCAGCAAAGCTGGCAAACCCGCTCACTTGCAAGATAGTGAGATCGCCTTAACTAAGGGAAGATAATCTGAATGGCAAGGGCGTCACAGGCCAACGGTGACGCCTGAAGGAAACCATAGGAAGTTAGAAGTACACAACTAACCGTAACCTGTTTCAGCAATATTGGTGGGTAAGCGTCCAAAATAGCGCAACGCCCAATACTTAATTAAACCAATGCTGTGTTTGAGGGGGGCATTTCTAACAATAAAAAATGAACGAGGCTAGCTAACCCTTGCATCTCCAATTTCTTAAGTCGAAAAGAGTATAAAGCAGCTCTGCAATTCAGCATTTAAGTGATTATTAGAATCTGCAATTAACTTCATTGAAAAAGCTTTTTTTTTGGGGGGGGTATCCCCCCTCTCCAGGTTAAAGCGCTTACTTGTGTGCTATCGCTCTCTTTTTGTCCGCCTTTTAATCTGTATACTCCATTTATAAGTGCTTAAGCACTGATTAGACAGTAGTTATTATCTAATCGGAGATAAGTATAAACTTGACCTGCAGATTCAGTCATTTTTTTTGAGTTGAAAAGTAAGCGCTTACATGCCGGCTTGGAGCTGTTTGTGATTTTAAAAAAAAGGATTCACGCGGTGAAATATATCCATGTTTGCTATTTGGATAGAAGCAGCTAACTGGCTCTAGTATCTTAAAAAAGGAATTTTATAAAATATGCAAAGCAAAATTTTAATTGCAGCTTTAAGCTTTATGTCATGTTCAGTCATTGCAGATGTAAAGACGCTTGCTCACGAGATAAATGAAAATAGTGAGATAACAGTACAAAATATAGGCGACTCGGCTTGTGTTTTGAACTATAAAAATGGTGATTACCTGACTAGTGAGGGGTTTCCTGTCTTTTATAATTTCCAAGCAGAGCTCAATAATGGCGAGATACAAAGAGGGATGCAATCTTGGTTACCACATGGAATGAAACCGAATAAAGTAACTACATTATCTTTCCATGATGATAATAAAGGAAAAATTTATGAATATACTGAAAATGCCACTCAGTATGGCGATCTTTTTTATAAAACAAACTTATTTAAGCGTTTTTTGAATGCAGAAAAAATATTCATTAAGCAGGGAAAAGTGGTAAAAAAAATGCCTCGTTATACAAAGGCTGATCTCCCTGAACAAGTAAAAAAAGCATTTCAAAAATGTGTAAATAATCTCGCTAATACATTGCAGGAATTCTGCTTAAGTTCAATTGATGCCTCAGAGCTTTGTAGCGCAAAAAAAGCGAGCGCAAAAAATGCATACGTTAATGAAGTCATTAAGGATGATCCTAAGGTTATTGCAGCAGCCAAAGCAGCAGAAGTTGCAAAAGCACCAGAAGTTGCTAAAGCAGCAGAAGTTGTAAAAGCAGCTGAAGTTGTAAAAGCAGCAGAAGTTGCAAAAGCAGCAGAAGTTGCAGAAGCAGCAGAAGCCGTGAAATCAGCTGAAGCTATTGCAGCGGCTAAAGTTGCAGAAATTGCTAAGGAAAACCATAAAGCAAAAGAAAGAAAAATCCTCTCTATTTTTTCAGACAAAGTTGAAGATCCTTTTAACCTAAAACATTATGCCCAGTACGATAGTGTGTCAACTTCGCAAGTGGTAGATGGTAGCCATGGTAAGGTTACTCGTATTCGCTATCAGACGGATAAAGGTGTTGCATATTTTGAAAATGGCAAAGGGGGAGATTATTCTGAATATTCTTATCTTGAATTCGATCTAAAGTTAGCATCGGATCCTCGTGATGATGGTGGTTTAATGATCAAAATGGATTGTTTTTATCCTTGCAGCTCGGGCAACTACTCAATTGAAAAACCTGAGTTAGATATCTGGAAACATTATAAAATTAAGCTCCAAGACTTAATAAAGCAGTCAGGTTCGACCCTAGATATCACTAAAGTGAGTGCTCCATTTGCAATTCTACCCGACTGGGGAAAGCAACGTGGAGTTGTTTTGATGGTGGATAATGTTAGCTTAACGGATTAACGGATTAACGGATTAACGGATTAACGGATTAACTGATTAACTG
>NZ_CEZLMY010000030.1:9601-11897 GCF_983033635.1 Psychromonas sp.
TTAACGGATTAACGGATTAACGGATTAACGGATTAACGGATTAACTGATTAACTGAAGCCTATTTACTTTGTCTAAAAAGGTTAACGCATACAGCGCGTTAACCTTTTTTATGAAGCTATTTTTAGTGCGAATAAATCTGATTTAAAGACCATTTTAAGCTGCGGGTTATCAAAAAAATGATGCGCTTCATTTTGCCATTGAAATATTAATCCTCACTCACTATACAGACGGTTAATTGCGCACAGCTTGCTGCTTATTTGTACTTAAGGATTCAAATTCATTATATTCTTGCCCGGATTATCTGTTTTTTGTTGGTAATATTTTTTTATTAACATTGTCAGTTGTGTTGAGTTCCAAGTTACTGACGGGGCCGAACATGCATTTTCTAATGCTTTGATTTCAGACAAGAGTTGTTTTTTATCTTGTATATCTAAACTCAGGTAATCAGCTAACTGCGAAAGGCTTTTTAGTGCTGGAAATTCATTTTGTGCATAGTTTAATAATGCCTGATAAATTAGCGCAACATCATCTTTTTTTAATACCGCTTGCAGGGTTAAATAAGCCTGATTTAATGGCTGAGTGATCTTAATGTTTTTTGCTCTGTTAGCTGTTTGCTGGCGTCGATAAGAGAGGTGATAAAAAATCAACATTAACAGCGCAAATAACAGGATGGCGGTGGCAATCTGCCAATATATTAGGGATTCGTTATCAACAATTATGTTTGTTGTTTGTTCTTTATCGCTGCTAGGCGTTGCAAAGTTGCTTACTGCAACTTCTGTTTGCTCTTTTTCTGCGGCTAAAATGGTCAGTGTTTGCGCGGGTAAAACTGCAAATTCCTGTTTATCTGTTTGGCTATTCCACCAAGCTAGTTTAATTTCCGGCAGGGTAAGTTCCCCCACTTGATCGGCAATAATCGCATGACGAACAGTGCGCACCGCATAAATCAAAGCGTTTGCTTGTCCCTCTTTTAATTCATCTTGATCCGGATAAAAGCGTAATTTTTTCGGATAGTTAAACTTGATATTGGGCAGTTTATCTTTATTGACTGAAGCAACTTGCAGCGTGATGCTACGGGTGATTGGCTCGCCAACATGATAACTTTGCTGGTTTAATGCCGGATCTTCAATCAGACGCACATCTTCGCTGATTAACCATTCACCTTGATAGTTTTCAGGTTTTGCTTTTATCTCGACTTGTAGACTGTCGCCGCGAATATTGATCGGATCGGCAATGACGCGATTTTGCCATTCACTTATCTTCACTATTTTGCGTAAATTACCCGTTAACAGCGGTGATTTTATGGTAAATAGGCCCGCTTGTGTTGCATTAATTTGGAACTGGCGTGTAATTGTTTTATAGCGGATACCATTACGGATTGTTTGTCCGTTTTTATCTTTTCCGTAAACCGAAATATCGCCTCCCTCTAAATAGGGGGCAATCAGATCTAATTCATTAGTGTTTTCTGAAATGAATATCTTGGTGGTAAAGATAAGTTGTTGACCTAGATAAACGCTGTTTTTATTAAGGCTATTTTCCATAAAAATAAGATTGTCTTGAGCTTTCGTTGCCTGTTCAGGCGCCTCTTTTACTGATATTTTGATGCTTTCAGTTGTCAGAGTGCCAATTTTTAAAGCCGGAATGGTTAATTCGCCGACTTTTTTCGCCTGTAAGGTGATTTGCCATTTCGTCAGTTCATTAAATTCACCATTAATATATGTGCTGCTACGACTTTGTGAAGGGCGATAAACAGTAAAGTCTTTCTCTAACGGTCTTGTATCTAATTGATAGTCTGAATCGCTATCATTAAGATCGATAGTTAATGTGAACAGATCACCCAAAAAAACAGAATTATCACTAACAGATGTTTGCACTTGTGGTGTAGCCAAAGCACTTTGCTGCAAAAACAGTGATAAAAACAGGGCTGTAACAATTGAAAGTTTAATTCGCATTACCAAATATCTCCGCTATTTTGTTGCTTAACAGGTTGTGATTGTGCTCTTTTCTGATATTCAAGACGCATTTTATTACGTAGTAATAAAGAGGGATCATCAGGCATATTTTTTAACCAGTTAGGTAAATCTTCTAACTCTTGGTTTACTTGCTTAGCTTCTTGGAACTCAGCAATCTGTTGATCTTGCTGTGATTCTTCAGATTGTTCTTGTTGCTCAGCTTTTTGTTGCTCGTTTTGCTGCTGCTCGTTTTGCTGCCTCAGACTGTTCATTTGCGGCTGCTCTTGCGGCTTGGCTTGACTGGTGCGCCGAAACTCCGCCAATTACTGCTGCTGCTACTGCTACC
>NZ_CEZLMY010000030.1:11907-14326 GCF_983033635.1 Psychromonas sp.
CTTTGCTGCTGCTCGCTTTGCTGCTGCTCGCTTTGCTGCTGCTCACTTTGCTGCTGCTCGCTTTGCTGCTGCTCACTTTGCTGCTTCTCACTTTGCTGCTGCTCACTGTTCTGCTGTTCGCTATCTTGTTGCTGATCCTGCTTTTGTTGTTCTTGTTGTTTTTTTATCTCTTCAATTAACTGCTTATTCTGCTGCGCAGCCTTCAGTTCAGGATTGATAGTCAATGCTTGCTGATATGCCTGCAGGGCTTTATCCAATTCCTGTAATTGTGCGTAAGCATTACCTTGATTATAAAAAGCATCTGCATTGCTTGGGTTGTCAATCGTCGCTTGTTCAAATTGCTCTAATGCTTGTTGATATTGTTTGTCCTGGTAGAGGGCACTGCCTTTTGACATAGGATCATCATATAACTGTGCTGCTGTGGCATAGTCTTTATCGACATAAGCCTGAAAGGCATTTTGCTGATCGTTTTTCCAAATAGAAGCTTCAACACTAGGGCTCGAAAGCGGTATCGTTAGTGTTAATAGTACAGCGTAAAAAACACCTTTTCTAAACAGTAATAAAAAGAGCGGCAGCAATAAAAAAGATAACCAATAACCATCGTCTTTGGCGAATTTATTTTGTCCTGACTGGCCGGTCTCATTTTTTCGTGACTCTTTCATACTAAAAAAGCTGGCTAACTGTTCAATATCAGAGCTTGTATTGCTGTGTGTTAAATACAGGCCATTTGTGGCGCTGCTTATATCATATAATGACTGAGCGTGTAATTTCGGCACAACGATCTCACCTTGCTTATTTTTCAGTAAACTGCCATCTGCTAATTTAATCGCTGCGCCTTGCTCTGTTGCCATTGCTAATATTGATACAACCCAATCGCTACCCTGCAGTCGTTTGATCATTTTCTGTGAGGTTTTTTTATCAATGCCATCACTGATAAAAACGATATGACCTTGTGTGTAGCCTGCATTTTCTAACAGCGTTATTGCTCGTTCGAGGCCCAGATCTGCACGTGCTCCCGTGACAGGCATTATCTCCGGAGAGAGGTGAGGAATGTGGTTGATAATGGAGTTACCATCAGGGGTTAAAGGCGAAATGGTAAACGCATCTCCCGCATAGGTGATTAGTGCTTTTTCACCTTCACTCCATTTTTTAATCAGATCAATCGCTTTGTATTTTGCCTGGCTTAAACGGTTGGGTTTAACATCGGTTGCATACATCGAATAGGAAAGATCTAATACAATCACCTGTGCTGTTTCCATCTCATAAACAGGCATTTCAAGGTTACGCCAGCTTGGCCCCGCTAAAGCAATACAAGCAATAATCGCGAGCAGATAAAAAGTAAACGGCTGTGCATTTACGTTCTTTGGGGAGCTGACTAAATTTTCACTTAAATGCGCTGCGATTAGGTTTTGTGTTTTAGATTTTTTGCCCGTTTGGTAGCGCAGTAGCGAGAGTAAAAACACCGCGAGCAATCCCAGTAACCACAGTGGACGTAAAAATTCTAGTGGCATAAAGGTGGTTTCAGGCAACATAAGAGCCTCTTAATTTGAAATACAGAGCAAACAGAAACAGCAGCAAGATGGCGCCAGATAAAGGCCAGTAGAAAAGATCTTTTTCGGGTCTAAATTCTAAAAAATCACTATCAACAGGCTCTAATTTATTGAGTGTCTTGTAGATATTCTGTAATTCATCCTGATTTCTAGCGCGGAAATATTGCCCGCCGGTGAGCTTGGCTATTTCGTTTAAGGTTTTTTCATCGAGATCTGCGGAAGGGTTAATGCGCTGGCGTCCAAACAAGGTGCGTTTAATCATTTCATCTGCACCGATACCTATGGTGTAGATAGTAATATTGTTTTGTGCAGCTTGTTTGGCTGCCATTATCGGCTTGATTGTACCGGCGGTATTTGCACCATCGGTAATTAAAATTAAAACACGTTGTTCATTTTTATTTTCCACAAAACGTTTTATCGCCATGGCAATAGACTCTCCAATGGCGGTTCGCTTGCCAACTAAGCCAATTTCGGTTTCATCAACCATCTGCTGTATGGTATTGAGATCAAAGGTCAGCGGCGTTTGTAAATAAGCATGATCGGCAAATAGGATCAGGCCTAATCTGTCACCGTGACGCTCCTTAATAAAGGTTTTTAAGAGATCTTTGACTAAGGTTAAACGATCTACTGTCTGCCCGTTTAAGGGCATATCTACTTCCTGCATACTGCCAGACAGATCCAGTGATAAAATCATATCGCGGCTCTGCTGCTGCAGGCGAATCGGCTCACCAAACCAGATAGGTTTCGCTAAAGCACTTAATAATAAAAGCCAAACTATCCAGGGAATAAACGCGTTTAAATTGCTCTGTTGATTTTGCGACTGTTCGCCACTTAATCCCTTTGCAAGCGGGATCCAGACTTGTGTATAG